>CALLAG010000304.1 GCA_938002705.1 uncultured Saprospiraceae bacterium
TATTCGAATAGAGCACCGACCATAGGCAGTGCCGTCCTACCACCTGATCCTGTACCCAGGTTTCTAAAGTGCATACGGCGATCTTCTGTCCCTACCCAAGCCCCAATGACAAGATCATCAGTGTAGCCGATGAACCATCCATCAGATTGATTCTGGGTGGTGCCTGTCTTTCCTCTGATTACTGAGGGCACTTTATAGTTAGCATAAAGCCTGCTACCTGTACCATAACGTACGACATTCTCAAGCATAGCATTAATCTCATCTACATGAAGGGTATCTGCGACCATCTCTTTATCATTATCACCCATAGACTTATTCTCATAGAGGATAAGTCCATTCTTATCTTCTATTCTCTCTATACAGTTAATCTTCTGATGGATACCTCTATTAGCCAATGTCCCATAGGCGGTCACCATATCATACAAGGATACATCTGAGGTTCCTAAGACAATAGATGGTACAGCACTCAAGGGACTCTCAACACCTAATCGAGCAGCCATATCTACAACCTTATCTATCCCAGCATCGAATAATACTTGTACGGAGACAGTATTGACACTATTAGTCAATGCACCTCTCATAGACATATAACCGCCGTACTCATCATCCGCATTGCGAGGTGTCCAGTCTTGATAGGAGGTATAATTTCTTAATTCGTTCTTGTAAAAATCACATGGTGATTTTCCTTTCTGTAATGCTGTCAGATATACTATAGGCTTGAATAAAGACCCGACCTGCCGAGGGCTTCTGACATTATCATACTGGAATGATCCATAATCATTACCGCCTACCCATGCTCTTACCTGTCCTGTACTCGGCTCTACTGCAAGTAATCCTGTATGCAATAAGCTGAGATAGTTTTTGATAGAATCTATTTTTGTCAATCTCTCCTTAGTTAATCCATCACTCCATGTCCATATCTGTCTATCAGCTTCTATTGCGAATTTTTCAATAGCTTCCTTATTAGATAATCCTTGATCTCTTAGAGACTTGTAGTATGGATCTGATAATATTTTTTCGTCTATGACTTTATTGTCCTTACCATACATTCTTCCACCCTTCCAACTATCTAAAAATATCTTCTGGAGTGCCGTCATATGCTTTTTCATAATCGTCTCAGCGGCTACCTGTAAGTCATAATCTATAGAAGTGTATATCTTGAGTCCATCATAAGACAGTCTATAGTCTTTTATATTTTCGACGGAAGTCGTATCCATCCATATCTTAATTTCCTTAGACAGATATTGCTTAAAATACTTGGCGAATTCTTCTTCTTGAGCTAAGGGGGTGTAATCTAATATGACAGGTGTGCCTATCAATCCGATGGTATCTGCAGTAGTCAGATATTTGTACTTGACCATCTGATTGAGAACAACGTTACGTCTCCGCTTTGCCCTCTCAGGATAATTTCTGGGACTGTAGTAAGATGTCGCCTTGAGCATACCGACAAGCGTAGCTGCTTCTGACACAGTAAGATCTACAGGCTCAGAATTATAGAATCTTCTGGATGCCACACTTAACCCAAATGCACGCTCACCGAAAGATACCGTATTAGAGTAAAGCAAGATTATCTCATCCTTAGTATAGACATCTTCTATACGTTGCGCAATTGTCATCTCACGAAACTTATTAATCAAGGTACTGAGCATGAAATATTTCTGACGCGGAAATATATTCTTAGCCAATTGTTGTGTGAGGGTACTGCCACCACCACTACTACCCTTCTGCATCAAAATCGTCTTAAATAGTACCCTGAACAGACTTCTGTAGTCTACGCCGTTATGCTCATAGAATCGAGCATCTTCTGTCGCAATCAGAGCATGTACATAGTTATCGTTAAGATCGGCAGGCGATAATTGGGACCTATTCTCCACATAATACCTTCCTATGAGCTCTCCTGTAGATGCATATATTTCTGATGCTAATGGATTTTTGATATTACGCAAATCATCATCAGTGGGAAGAGATCCGAAAACACCAAAACTCACAAGCAGTCTAAGTATAACGACGAATAGAAACAATAATACCAATATACAAGATAAGACTACAGCTATCTTACGATAGATTGTCAGTCGCTTGAAAGCTTCTCGTATTAAGTTGATTTTTTCTTTGATAGCTGAATATTATAGACTTATGAGAATGAACGACCAAGATATCCTTAATGGTACACATATATCATTTTTTTTCAGTCTATATGAAATACAAAAAGGCCACCCTTAATTAAAAGGATGGCCTATCAAATTAGCGCAAACTATTTGTTAATTCTTAATAAATCTTTGCGTTACCATATTATCAGAAGTTTGGATGCTGATAATGTATATGCCTGGTATCAAGTCTGATACATTTACTCTATTAGTATTGAGGCCTTTGAAGAAGTCCTGCTTATACTGACTGACTACTTTACCTTGAGCGTCAGTGATCATTGTCGTAAGTGATTCCTGATCATCAAGTTCAAATTCTAAAGTAATGTTATCCGTAGCTGGATTAGGATATACTCTCATAGTGATATCACTTACTACTTGAGACTGAAGCTGAGGTAAATCAAGATCAGAATGTACGCCACCTATAGGGCTATCACCATCTACAAGCCCTCCACAATCTGCATCATCTAC
>CALLAG010000305.1 GCA_938002705.1 uncultured Saprospiraceae bacterium
GTTGGATCAGCACATGGATCACAGAAAGGACCACTTAATGTACTTGCAGTAGCTGGACAGTTATCAACTGCAGAAACTTCAAATTCATATTTCTGGCAACACTCTCCACCTTGTAGATTGAAAGTAAAGTCACCTGGACAAGTTAACAATGGAGCTTCTTTATCACATACAGTTACATCAAACTTACATGACAATGGAAAGCTTGCACCATTAGCAGAACCTGTAGCTGCGTAACATACTGTTGTAGTTCCAAGTGGAAAATCAACACCAGCTGCTATAGTAGCAGGAGATACTGGACCATCTTCACTTATTCCATTAGGAAGACCTGAGATAGTGTAAGGAGCACATGAAGTCGGTACATTAGTAGTTATATTAATAAAGTTATCAGCACAGAAAAGGTTAATACCTCCATCACCACCGATCACGAATGTACCACCATTCCAATTATTATAATCTGCAACACTTACTACGATATCCATACTTGCAACAGAACAATCACCATTACCAGTTGGCATACCATCATTAGTTCCTAAAGGACCACCTTGAGGAGTATCTGTACCAGTTGATCCAGCAGGGAATATTGTTCCATTTGCAGGGAAATTACCATTCAAATTAGCAACTACTGCAGGATTAATAAGCGGAGCAGGGAATGTAATAGGAGCTGATTCAAATCCAGCACCACTACCACCATTATCCGTAGACCAACTTATAGTAAATGCAACTTCTGTTACACATACTGCCGGTGCAGGTCCAGCTGGAACGGTGATATTGTCACCAGCATAAATAGCTCCAGCAAATGTAAGAGGCGCATCCCCTGTAGATGTCATTACAACATCAGTAGGTGCAACTAAGTTACAACCGGGAGCATCAAACGTCGGCTCTGGCAACACAACATTAGAAGTACAAACACCAGGCTCTGTATCTACCTGTATATCATCTGGACATGTAATCTCACAACCAGTGAATACAGGAGCCGTACAAGCTCCGACTAAAACTGCTGCAGAAGCTGCACCAATAGTAGGTTGAGATGTTCCTGGGTCAGGTGAAAATGTTACAACCTCTACATCTTCAAGCATCCCAGAACAACCTGATATTTCTTGAACAATAGTAGTTGTCTCGTCACAAACTGAGCCAGCAGCATTAGCGCCGTCAGCTCCAGAATCTGCAGGACCAAAAACAGAAGTTGTACCACAGATAAACTCTATAGTAGCACCATTCCATCCATCTCCGAATGATTCGTAAGCATAAAGCTCAACATTGTTTCCGCTTGGCGGAAAGACAGTAACAGAGGTCGACCCTGTCTGTCCCATTTCATAAGTTGCTAAGCATACATTATCTGTAGCATCCCATAGCAACCATGCTACCTCGTTGTCAAATGCACCCGAGGCATAGTTAACAGTAACTTGTGCTTGCATGCTTGCGCATAGAAGCATAATTGCTGTTATAGTTAATAAATAAATCTTTTTCATAATAAAATAAGATTGAGTTTTGTTATAATCGAATATTCTTTAAAATCTTTTCTTTACTTAAGTAGAGCTACATAAGTCCTCACTATACCTTCCACATCAACACTCACAGCGTAAGTGTCATTCACGAAATTAGCTGTACTTTGATATGCACTCAATAGAGCAGTTGGAATCTCATTACCAGAACCAAGACTTGTAGTTGCATTTTCAAGAAAATGAAGTTTAGCCCCATAAGTAGTTTCTGAGATAACACCGTTAGTTGGTGTTTCTAACTTTAAGTTTTCTAATTCTTGTCTTAGAGATAAGACTGCATCGTTTTCGCTTTGAGCAAAAACTTGACCCTTAACTAATGACGCATCGATAGTAGCATTGACACCATTTGTAGCACCAGTATTTGGGTTAGTGTTAAACGTCTGAGCAGAAACCCCGGACGAATAGCCAAGAAAACATACAATAAAGACAAACATCATAGCTATTGATCTGAGGCCTGTCGAAACGCGTGTTTTCTCAAAAAAAGAATAAACGTTGTACGTTTTTTTCATGAGATTGAGTTTAAATAATTTAAATAAAATAATACTATAATAAATGGGCATCGTACATCTGGGGATGCCCCGGTTTAACATAATCCAACCTTATAAAGTATTTGAGGAGTAATAGTGAAGTGATTTCGTCTTTTCTTCGTCTAATTCTCTTTCAAATAAAAGCTTAGTGTAAAATATGCGCATAGCATACTTTTCAACTGTACAAAGATAGTTTTTCAATTCAGGACATTAGTACCGACGTATCGGTATATTTCATATATATATTTTTCTTAATATGTAATATGTGCTGTCCAAACGCTTTAGCTTTAGAATAACTATAATTGTTTAAAAAATTAATTTTCCATCATCTTGTCATCGATCATATCCCCTTCCATCCCTACATTCTTAGCCACCTTACCGATATCGAATCTGACAGATAACTCATGGGAACCATTGTTATACTGCTGAAACTCATGACGGCTTGCATTATAGGCATAAGTGAAATTGAGTGTATTTACACCAAAACCTATTAAAAATCCAAGCTTCTCATCAGCTCCTACTCTATAACTTAATCCTCCTCTAAGTCTATCATCTAAAAATCTTCCTAATATATTGATATCAGCATGAAACGGTACGTTCATTAACTTCTTAACCCATAGTGAGGGCTCTAATGAAAAGTCCGAATCCAGTTGATCAAATTTATATCCTACATTAAATATGTATCCTATCTCACGCTCTGTCGTACTTGGGTTATCATCTATACGAGAACTTACAAGTGAAGGTAATGAGAGTCCATACGATAATACACCGTTATATAAACCTTGCACACCGAATGATACATCAAAGAAATTAGTGCCATCAAGTCTGTCAAGTAGTGTCATGTCAGTTATATCTACAGGTGGTCCCGAGCTATTAAGAACATCTCCCGAGAGTCCATGCTGGATATACTCCGTAGATAGACCAAATCCCAATACATTAGTAGGTGTATCAAGTGTATAAGCCAATGATCCTTGAAACTTAGTGGTCTCTAATGCTCCGTTAGAATCTGTTATGAGCATAGCACCTACGTTCAATCTATCTGCTATAGGTCCATCATAACTTAATATTATAGACTTAGCTGAGCCAGGAAAGCTGGCCCACTCATTTCTATAGTTTAATAATACATGGTGTTCTCTTTCAAATCCCGTAGCTCCTGGATTAACTAATACAGGATTAAGGAATGACATTGTAGATATGTATCTCTCATCGAAATACCTTTCTTGACCTGAAAGTACATTTACAATTATAATGCAAGTGAAGAGTAGTATTAACTTTTTCATTCTTATAATTTATATATCCTTAATCAGGGATTAGTCTCTTAATAATGTTATTGTACCTTTTGTAATCTGTCCATCGACAATATATACCCAATGATAGGCACCTTCTGGTAGGGGTTCTCCATCTAGGTCTATCCCATTCCATTCATTTCTATAATTAGTACCTGAGAATACTTTTCTGCCGTATCTATCGTAGATACCTATTGTATTATTCTGAGTATCTGCACAAGAAATGATTAGGTTATCATTACGTCCATCGCCATTAGGTGTCATTACTGATACGCCTTCTCCACAGTTATCTTGTCCACCATTACAATCTTCTACTACGAGTGATATAGAAGAAGCACATCCATTGTTATCTGTAACAACTAATACGTAAGTACCAGGCGATAAGTTATCGTTACTCGGTCCTGCATTAGGTAGTTGCGGTGTCCACATGTAATCGTAACCACCACTTCCACCTGTAACAAATACGGAAACTGCGCCGTTACTTTCTCCAGTATCAGAGCAGCTAACATTATCTTCTTCTATTATTAAAGCTTCTGGAGAAGGTACATCTACCGTTGAACCTAATTCGACTTCAGATCCATTAGAATCTGTTGCAGAAATAGTATAATTTCCGCCACAAACATTAGGTAAAGTAAAACTACCATCCTGAGCTATCTGGAATGTATTAGAATCTCCAGTTTGGTTGCTTATGGTAATATTATATGGAGCTGCTCCATTAAGTACCGTACCTGTAATCTCTCCATTACAATCAGTGCTGCCACCACAGTCGGAAGCAGTTACATTATTGTTGATATTTAATGTAAAAACATCTGGACCACCAAGTATAACCTCTAAAGCCGCAGAACAACCAATATTATCTATAACTGATAGTGAGTAAGTACCACTCTGAGTTAATCCTGATAAGTCCTCAGTGGTGACAATAGTCACACCATCAGGGAAGGTCCATGTCCATGCGTACGGAGACTGACCTCCTGTAGTTGTTATATCAATAGAATTATTTGTTTGACCTGTAAGCATAGGACTTACTGCATTAGCAGAGACATTGATTGTAACAGATTCCATTACTACCTCTCCTGTGATATCGTCTCTTATTGCTATTGTGTGGTTACCTGCAGGAGCTGAGATAGAACCTCCTACTATATCACACTGTTGGAAATTATTCATATTTCCTATATCTATAGTACAAGTTGTACTTCCACAACCGCCCGTCACATTCAGAGATACTGAACCATTCATATTACTACAAGGTGCATCAGTGCCACCATTCTGCATAACTACAAGTGGTGGGCCGTCGATCTCAACTATGAATGACTCAGAAGCACTTTGTCCTTGAGAATCTTCTGCTGATAAAGTATAGCTACCAGCTGGTAATGATACTTGAGCACCATTACTACACGCATAAGTATCAGTAGGATCATTATTGTTCACTATAATACAAGTAGGATTACAACCCCCAGTTACAGTAGTTGTAACTACACCATTAGATGTACACATAGCTGGCATAGTCACTACAGGATCTACTTCTATGGTTCCATTACCTACTACAGGTATGTTAAAATTAATTATCTGCTCTTCGCCACTTGAATCACGGATACATACAGAATAATCACCTGGAATGTATGTTCTATTAGGATCATAAAGCGTTTTTGCACCTCCCGCTAATCCTACTGTTATAGTATAACCTGGACAACCTCCTGAACATATAACCTCAAAAGAACCCCCTAATCCATTACAAATTGCAGGTTCTACATTAAGTACCTGACAATTAAGTGGTGTCGGAGATACTGAATTAACGATGACTGTTGTTTCTGCTGATGAGCCGTTAGAATCGGTACATCTTAATGTATATGTTCCCCCTTCTGCATTGATAAAGCATCCTTGGTTAGAATCAAATGTCAAAGGTGGTGTTGCTGTAGGCAAACTGTAAGTACCGGTACCTCCTGTACATGTAATGCATATACTACCATCTGCACCACATGATGCTGAGAATACACCATCTACTCTGATTCCTACAGGATTAACTACTCCTACTGTAAATACATTCGTTTGCTGACAACTATTAGCATCAGTAACCAATAATGTATAAGTCCCTGGGGATACATTATTAAGATCAGGTACTGCTGGGTTAAATTGTTCCGTATAAGGAGGTGTTCCACCAGATATTGTATAGTTTATAACATTTCCTGATACACCACCATTGATGACAAGAGCTTGTGGCTCTGATAAGGTATAAGAAAATGGCTGGGACAAGCCAGAAGCGTCAGAGACAGTTCCAGTGTAAGTCACGCCAGCTCTTAGATTATTTTGAATACAAGTGGAGTTATCTGTTGTTGTCACATTAATAGGAGCTCCCCATGCACATGTATAAGGTGCTGTACCTCCAGATAGAGCTAAGCTTATGCTTCCATTAGTGTCGCCATTACAAAGTGGATTAGTAATAGTCGGTACAATTGTAATTACTGGAGTCGTACCACAGTCTATAGTGACATTACCTTGATCCAAATCAAAAGGAATAACTGCGTCCCCAGTAGGTCCTGAAGCTGCAATCTCAATAGGTACTGGATCTCCTATGAAAGTAATAGGTGTCACTGCACCACAATTACCGTCTTTCACATCATAACATATTGTAAATAAGACAGTTCCGTCTGGTAAATCTACCGGATCAGGATTATTCCATGAGAATCTTAGTACATCTCCTACTTGATTAAATAATGACTCAAATAGAGGTAATGTCTGATTAAGATTAGTCAATGAATTATAGCATAATATAGCGTCATCCCACTGTACAGCAAACTGTGCCGTTACAATATCGTCAAAATTCCTTGTTGATATATCTACACAAACCGTTGATCCTGTTGCAGTTACACTCTGAGAAACCAATGTAAAATCATCACCTGGAGGTGGGGGCATACCTCCCACTGTTATAATTCCTCCTACCTCACATGTAGGAAGTATATTACCATCTGAATTAGATGCCTGTATGACTGTAGGTGTACTCTGCGCTACTATGGTAGAAGTAGAACCACTACCTATGATATCAAAGCATAGTTCAAATAATGTAGAACCATCTGCGAATGTCTGCGGCATAACGGTACTATTATCAAACCATACATAAGTAACAGTTCCATTAGTGGCATTAACATTAAATGATGCAGGACTCGTACCTGGCAGAACAAAATTCTGAACTCCTGTATATGTCATAACAGATGGGTCCCAGCTGGCACTCATCTGAAAAGTAGAAACATCCGTGAAATTATCCACTGTCATTGGGATACATACATTATCACCATTGTCTACAGATATACTTGGGAATATCAATGCTAAATCACCATCCACACAATCATCAGTAGGTGGTGGAGGTGGAGGATCTCCACAACCTGTACCCGGTATCATAATCGGAAAATCATTAGCAATAGCGCCTATCTCATCTTTGACATTGTGTATAACTTCTATTCTTAAGAATGGAGGTTGTGGATCGCCTAATGTCAGTGATGTCATATCACATGGCATTCCGATAATATCAAATCGCATTGTAAATAACAATGTACCATCAGGTAATGACTGCGGTACAAGACTGAGGCTACTCCATGAAAGTTTTAACTTACCTCTGACGACTGTCTGATTATCCTCAGGCAGACTTAGTGCTTGTCTATTAAAATCAGGCAAATCACCAGTAACGAAAGGTAGTGTGTCAATTCTCATTACGGTAGAATCCCAATAGATACCTACCTGAGCTGCCAATAGTTCTTCGAAGTTAGCCACTCTGACATCTACTTCATAGACACCTCCTGGTGCTGGCATAGAGCTGGTGGAGAATTCAAATTCTAATGGTTGACCTATAGCCGTAGCGGCCAGCAACAAGAATAAAGAAACTTTTATGAGCTTGATAATCATAAACCAGGATTTTTAAAATAAAAAGCAAAATTAATAATATCTATATGTAAATGGGGTGTAAACCAATATTTTATAGAATAAAATTAAAACTCGTAACCACTCTTCATCGATGTAGAGAGACTATGATATTGCATAAAGAAAGTGGAATTCTATACTACAATGGTAGTAACGATCAAAGATTGCAAAATGTGCATAAAAAAAGTCCCTTTCAAATATATTGAAAGAGACTTAAAATTTCTCAATAATGTCGGTTTATCTTTATTCTATGAATATCATCTTTCTTGAATCAGTGAATGACTCAGCTGATAAATGGTAGTAGTAAATACCTGATCCATTAAGATCTTGAGGGACAATCTCGATAGAGTTACTACCCTTTTGGTATGAATCACTTACAGATTTTACAATCTTTCCATTCATATCATATATCACTAACTGCACATCCATTGCTTTGTGTAGGTCAAAATTGATCAAAGTTCTATGGCTGAATGGATTAGGCGTATTCTGATATAGCCTATTCTCTAATGATACATCGTGAGATACAAGCTTCAAGCCTATTACGTCATCGTTGTCACTATATATCTCACTACTCATTCCTGTAAGAGCGATACTTAGCATATCATCAGTTATTATATCCTTAGAACTTGAGACTGTCATGTAGAATAATGCTTCATCTTGTCCTACGGACTTTATCTCAGAATTATGCCATAACAATCTCACACCAGTATCAGTCACATTATAGTTGGTGTAATTTAATTTCAACTTTCCAGATTCGATTTCCTCAATCTTGACACCCTCTGTCGTATTAAGGTGCAGTTGCAGACCTTGGATATTCTGAGCACCTTCTAAGTAGAATGGCACTAA
Organism: uncultured Saprospiraceae bacterium; assembly: GCA_938002705.1. Taxonomy (GTDB): domain Bacteria; phylum Bacteroidota; class Bacteroidia; order Chitinophagales; family Saprospiraceae; genus RFSX01. Next base: position 8,068 of record CALLAG010000305.1, read on the forward strand.
GTAGAGTCCTTTGGATATTTCAAGAAATTCATTTTTTAACTCCGCTACATCAGCACTTCGGTTATCTACGTTAGTATCATCTAAGCTAAATGTAACAGAGCTATTAACATCACCTACTTTAACTGCTACAAAATTATTAGCCATCATATCATTGGATATCTCATATATGTCTATACTCTCATCTAATGGCCATGGTGCTACAGGGTCAATAAAGTCTTGTTCTTTATCTACAAATCTCCAGCTATCATTATTAGGTAGTTCATCATAGATACCTAAGATTAATTTTCTTAATTCTATTAAATCTAATGCTGTAATACTTTGGCTATTATCCACGTCCGCTGATACAACTTTATAAGGAGAATCTAAAGTCTTAGCTCCAAGTATATGTCTCTGTATCATCAGCAAGTCAATTGTAGATACACCGTTAAGATAATCATTATTACTACTCACAGACACCTTGTAATCTACGTTAGTGTTGTTATCAGAGAATGCGAACTGTCCTGTAGAACTTGTCTCAGAAAATTCTACTGTATTGTTAACCATATTCTGTAATACAACCTCTACCCCTTCTACCATATCCGCTAGCTCTGTACTTACTGTCCCTGCGATCATCGTTCCAGTACCAGTTCCTGTTGTGTCTGTAACACATATATTATTGTTAGCCTGTATGTCTATAGTCGTTGTACAGAAGTCTTGATTACCAGAACTATCTGTGACCCATATCTGTACTTCTGTCATTCCAAGATCACTACAATCAAAAGTCAGGAGGTTATCAGTAGGGTTCATACTAAATGATACTTCTACTGGTCCACAATTATCAGTACTTCCTAAATCAAAATCACTGGCCCATATCTCTACTGAAGGATCTTCAGTAGGATCATTAGCTTCCATAAGAACTGTAGTCACACCACTAAGACAATAAGGAGTAGGCAACTTAAGATCTCTTACCAGTATAGAGTGATTACATGAATTATCATCACCGCATATTCCTTCTGCTGTCCATACAACAGAATAGCTTCCTACACCTAATGCTGTACTCGCAATATTGCCACTGCCATTTCTTGAAAAATTATTAGGTCCAGAAATAACGTATGTGATCTCATCAGAATCTACTGCTTCGTTCTTGCATAAGTCCATCGCTGTTGGCCCTGTGAAGCTAACGGTACCTAAACAACTGCTATCATCTATATCAACAGTCACATCGTCTGGACAATTAGAAAATTCTGGTCCTTCTGAATTAGAGACTTTTATAATCTGAATATCACTCCACTTACCTATCGTAGAACTAACGTTAGGATTATGTGTGCACCAGTCTATTACTGTCCATGTTCTTATTACTTTTATACAGTATCCCTCTACTTGCTCAAATACTAAATCCTTATAAGAGTATGTAAGGTCACCACAGAAAGCAGCTTCATTAACTACTACCCCATTGTAAGTAGGTGCATCACCAAGATCAGTATTAAAATTCTCACAAGTTGCGTCTTCCCTATCAGCAGGAAACACAAAACTACTCGCTGATAACACAACATCACTTGCAAAGTTAAACGTCTGCGTACATTGTGTTAATTCTTCCGTAGATCCATTAAGTGTCAATGAGAAGGTCCTGACCACACTTCCTGATCCACATTGGTCATCAAAGTCTTCTACGTCGTCAAAAGTTATTTCTCCAGCACCACAGTCATCAGAGATTTCTGCAGTACCATAAGTTGCTGTTCCTATATCATTAATTTCAGAACAATCAAGATCAATATCTAATCTACTCGGACATGTTATATTAAATCCAGATTTATCCTGAACGACTACGCTTACTTCACAAGTATTACTTCTACCTCCCTCGTCCGTCACTCTCAGTTGTACCATAAGAGTATCTCCAGCTTCTTCACAACAGAATGATACAAATTCTCCGAACATAAGATCTGAATTATGTCCCGTACATACTGAATCTGATCTTCTAATTTCTAATCCTACTGGACCGCCACATTGGTCAAATGACCCATCGTCTATAGACGGCGGATATACTCTACCCCATCCTGAATTATCTAAGGACACAACTGTATACTGATCACATACTGGTACAGGTGCATTATCGTCAGAGACAATTATCTCAAATCTACATTCTGCAGACATCCCACATTCATCAGTAAATATATACTTAATCCAGTTTAACCCACTCTGTAGTCCATCTGCTCTGTAGGTATTATTACCCAAGGATACTGCTGGATTAAATGGCTGATTAATATCATTAGGATCCCTCTCGTCACCTCTTAGAAATTCTACTTCAACAGAGACAGCGGAGCACTCACTTATAGATAATACCCCTGTCCTATCATTAGGATCTAAAGGTCTAAAAACCACAGATGCAGTACAATCAGTACCAGAAACAAAGACCATATTATCTACAGGGCAAGATACAGCTGGAGGTCTATTATCTTCCACTTTTATTGTCTGGTAACTTTGAGAATACTGACCTACACACCAATCAAGTGCAGTCCATCTTCTTAGAATTTTTATAGTATTAGCTCCACATAGATTAAATGTATCATCTGAAAAGGTAACGTTGATTCTACACAGGTTATCTTCATCCATTATGATATTTCCGTCAAGCATAGGTTGCCCTGTATTCTCTGGCTTCAGATCTAACTGATTTCCAGACATCGGTGCTAGCTCGCAATCTACTGTATAGTTAGGCGGAAATACGATATCACTTAAAGTCTTCTTCTGAAATGCTATTCTAAATTCACAGAAATCCGTACTTAATCCTACGTCATCTTGAGTGTAATATCTGATAACTCTCTCTGCAGTTATTTCATTGATACAATCGACATTTTCTATTTCATCATGAGTAATTAATACTTGTAGATTGGGGTCACAATTATCTAATATCTGATAATCAAAGAATGACACAGAATTGATCGTCATGGTTATGCCAGAAGCAGGTACGGTTGGTGTATTAAAAACAAAATTAATACAACTTGATGTATCTACTTGTGATCCAATGATAGGTCCATCAACCATACTATTAGTTATACTAAATGGAACTGTAGAACCATTAATAGAAGCGCTTCCGCTACCTGTGCTGTAACCTGCAAAATTAAGAACCGCTGACTCTACGACTTCCCATGGTTGTGGAGAAGCTGCTGACGCTGCTCTACACATAGCTACGGTTACAGTATTAGAGTTAGCATCAGTATCATCACCTTGGCTTGTATAAGTCACTGATGATGAACTTGAGAATAGTTCTGAGAGGTCTTCGTTACAGTTAACTGTAAAGTCTTCAATACACGAAATTACTGGAGGTAGCTTATCTTCTACAGTGAAGTATCCCCAGCAAGTAATTCTTGTATTATTGTCATTAATAAAAAAGACTTCAGCTTTCCATCTCTCGCCTATATATGATCCATCGACATGAGGAAACTCAAGTTCTCCATTCATTCCGATTGTTGTCTCTGCAACTATCACATCATCTTCATCCTTAAGATTGACCATATAAGCGCAATTATCTCTTTCATCTTCTAAGATCAAAGCTGGTGTCATCTCTGCATCACAATCAAATCCTAATGAGATCTGAATGCTGTCATTACAACCAAGCGAGATGGGACATTGTGCACTTAACCTTACACTTAACATCATAATCAATAGTCCGCAGAATACTGCAGATGACTTACAATTATGAACTCTGAACAATTCTATAATTCTCATAATAAATTGAATTACTGGCCTAGGCCCGTTTGTTTAAATTTTAATCTTGTTATAGCTGTTCAGACTATGGGGAGAATTGGAAAAATTAAATCTTAGATCATCTTATATTTTAGTCAGACGAGTTGATTCTCGAAAGCGAATTTTATTAGGTTTATAGTATTCTTGACACCCAGCTTACGCATAATATTCTTCCTGTGTACACCGACTGTCTGGTCACTGATATATAATTCTTTCGCGATTTCTTTATTATTCTTAGCCTCTGTTATCAGCTCGAGAACTTCTTGTTCTCTCTTAGTTAACTTTTGTTTGATTACGAATCTATCTTCATAGATAGACTTCTTACCATTGGTTAATCTTTTGCCGTTAGGTGGTGTGATATGTAAGCCAGGAGCGATATAGGTTTTGTCATCCATTATTTCTGCTATGGCTTCTGCTAAGTGCTCAGGCTCATTAGACTTAAGTATGTAACCGTCTGCTCCATTCTTAAGAGCTTGACCTACGAACTTATAATCGCTGTATGATGTCATGACAAGTATCTTGACACCTCTGAATTGTTTTCTAATAAGTGGAATAAGATCGAGCCCATCAGTCTCTGGAAGATTCAGATCCATGATGACAAGCTGAGTATCTAAGTTCTTATGTAGGAATAGCAATAGTCCTTCTGCTGAGTCTTCTTCGCCTCGTACATTTATATCTATAGCATCATTCGCATTAAAGTAAGCGATAAGCCCTGCTCTAAATATACTCTGTACGTCTACTATTACGCTATTAACTGCGGACATGTAAATTATTAAATTGTAAAATTCGTTGCCGTCATAAATTAGTCAGACGGATTAATAAAGGTCTAAAAGCAAAATGGATGCCAAAATCGGCTGAGATGCCCGAAAAATATACACATTACGATTATCTGTAATACGAGTTAGCCTCGTTTAGAGTGGTGTTTTTGCCTTCAGATTTGACGTAATTAAAGCCTTTCTGGATGCTATAAGCACCTGTATTTCCCTTTATATCCATAGCTATAACCCCTACTTGGATATCTTTGGTATTATTCTTTTTTATTATTCTTTTGATAGCTTCCTCGCAAGCACTTTGTACATCATAACCATGTCTTAATAATTCTACAATAAGAAATGTTGTACAATTTTCTAATACTAATTCTCCTAATCCTGTCGCTGTTGCACATCCATATTCGCCATCTACGTACAATCCTGCACCGATTATAGGAGAATCTCCCACTCTACCTGCCATCTTATAGGCTAATCCGCTTGTAGAGCAACCGCCGCTCATCTCACCGATACCGTTCCTGGCTATCATTCCTATCGTATCGTGTCTTTCTATATTGACTTTGGGGCTGTATTCGGCTTTTTTAAGCCACTCAGCATATTCTGCTTTACTTTTATCAGTAAGAAGGTCTACGGACTCGTAACCTTGCTCTGAGGCGAACTTAGCAGCACCTGAGCCAGAAAGTATTACATGTGGTGTTGATTCTAATACCTTTCTAGCTACACTTATAGGATGCATATAATTTTGCAGATATGTTACCGAGCCAGCTTCTCCGTTTTTGTCCATAATACAGGCATCTAGAGTAACATTGCCATCTCTATCTGGTCGTCCACCATAACCTACAGACATGTCATTAGGATCAGCTTCTACGGTATTAATTCCTTTTTCTATGGCTGTAAGCAGATCACTATTATCTGTATCTAGTACTCCCATAGCTGTTAGATTAGCTCTCTGGTTGTTCCATGTGCTGAGTACTATATTATTTTTATTGGTTATAATATGAGTATCCTCTTGAGGCTTCTCCTCAGAAGCACGACAACTCTTGATTAAAGGAATAGTAATGACAGATCCTAAAAGTTTCTGAAAATGACGTCTTGTAAGAGGCATAGATGGAATGTATATAGTTATTGCAATAAAGTACTCTCATATAAAAGCACCGTAGCTACAATATACATCAATACAATGAAGATTATAAATCCTGGAATAGAATGTAATAGTAAGAAGAATGGTCATGAATCTTAGGATTCACTATTTTTTGACAATCTTGAGTAGATTGTAGTTGTCCCCAGCTGTTATGAGGACATTATATATACCTATAGGGAGATCATTGCCTAAGTCAAGCAGTATGTTGTTATCCCCTTCTAAGAGATCATGGCTACCTACAATTATAACTCTACCGTTAGCATCGAATACTTTTAACTCAGCAGTCTGAGCTTGGTCAGATTTGATCTTTATGTAGGTATGATCTATAACTGGGTTAGGATATGCGATGGCTGATAGAGGATCTGATGCAAGTTCTGGACCAGAAGGTATCTGACCATGAGGCATTGCAACGAATAGATTCTTTTGCATCACTTCGATACCCGTATTTCTCATCAGTATCTCGTGTAGACTAACTTGCTTGATCTCATTGATGTTAGCATCTGTAAAGACGGGATCGTTCTCGAAATAGAACCTATCACCATCTCTTAATCTCTGAAATTGGTCTTGGATAATTCTTACTACGAGCTCTCCGAATATAGCTCCTGACATATGTCTTTCTGCAAGCATTCCTACCCATGCATCTACATTGTCTACTGAACCGTAAATATTTTCGAGTAACTCTGCATCTTCATCAGAACCTACAAAGTCAGAGAAATTAGACACCTTAGGAAGTCCAAAGTCCGATCTTAGTGTGTTGTAATCACTGATACCTCTATCTCTACCTCTATAGATATTGATCGAAGCCAGATCTAAGCCTCCTGCACCAGGGGCACCAAAAAGGAAATTTCTTAAATCATCAATAACTTTACAATCTAATTCTTGCATCACCTGCGTACCCATACCCTTGAAGTAAGGCTCGATACCCCCTGCAATCTCTACTGCAAAAGGATTAAAAAATGCATCCTTTAGTCCAATGCTCCCTTGTGGGATTTCTTGCCCATCATTATCCATCCTTACAATATTACTATTGATAAGCGTATGTCCCATTCTGAATGCTGCTCCAGAAAACACATTGGATACTGAAGGATCAACATAAGATCTATATCCACTATATTCTGGTAGAATAATGCCTAATGATGGTAGCCATTCGTTAAAAGTTATATTCTGTATATAAGCACCTACTAACTTTCTAGCTCTCTGATATATCTGATCTCCTGTCCAGTTAGGGTGATTTTCCCTTAACTCGTCACATATTCTGTTATGTTCTCTGACGAATAGTGTGTGAAGCCCTATTAATAAAGGATTTTCGTTAGCTCTTACATCACCTGCTACGTAGTACTTGCTTAAGCTTCTTGTAGCATCCTCCATCTCTGGAGCCGTATGTGTAGCATCATCAGTGAATTCTCCACTATCAGTATTCCATGGTAATAGATCACCTTTTGATACTTTTAGCTTACCGTCGCCTTGTAGATCTCTTAACCATTCTGCTCTTTCTTGGTCAGAACCATAGACAGCAGAGCCATCTATGAATGATGATACCATATTAGCATATTGTCGCGGATTGTCAGGGCCGTCACCAGTACCAGATATTGCTTTATTTCGTGATGTGAGTATAAATTCTGAAGAAGCAAAATGCTCATCATCTTCTGGAATGTCTAAAAGTACAGTCTCACTATTATCTGATTCTACGAGCGTAATATCATGATCAATAAATTGTCCAAAGACCCATACATAGTCACTTAGATTATGAGAATCAAAGATATTTTCAGTCTGATCAAATATATAGTTACTTAATTCTCTTGGAGTAGGTAGGTTGGTATCATTGACTTGAGAGAAGCCATCTGCATAATTAACTGTGGATTGTCTTATAACTTCTGACTCAGAGGCACCCCACTCGGTGTGAGAAAGGTTATTACCCTCACCTGTAAAGGATCTGTTCTCCTGACCAGACAGGCCAGACAAACAAACGAAAACAAACATCACAACGAAGATCTTATGCATTCTTCACTAGTTTACGCTCTGTAGGATTATAAATTCTCAGAAATGGTTCAAGTTTCAATAAAGCGCAAATATACTAAAGCGCTGCAAAAAATTGCCTATTAGCAACTATATAAACAAAACTTTAACCATGCCTTATTATACCTTAAGTTCTATACCTCATAGGAGCAGATTCTACTTATGATATCTTATAAAGAATAAGTTCCATGAATGGTATTCTATAAAATTGAGAAATCCATTATTAATTCTCTATTTATCAGTAGATTATATTCAATTAATTCTATCAATATATAAGTTGTAAATATTATGCCAAATTATTTCATAAACTATACATCTCACTTGAGGAAATACGATAGAGTCACTACATATAGATC
>CALLAG010000306.1 GCA_938002705.1 uncultured Saprospiraceae bacterium
ATTTAGATATTGCATATCAGATCTACTATAATCAGAATCAGTATAGAATCTCACATCTATACTTTCGTATATATCTACAACCCCAATATTTACTATAGGAAATAAATAATTGTTTTCGTTTCCTCTGATTACTTCTGCACCAATCTTAGCTGAAATAAAGTCTGATTTATATCTTATCTGTGGTCTTAAGATGAGGTCATTAGATGACAGATTAGTCTCATCTGTATTCAATGTTATGCGTCTCACGTTTACATCAGATTCTATTGATATATTATCGTTTATTTTTTTGAATAGATTATTATCTATACTTAGAAGATTCTCTGTCGTTGATAGATTAGTTTCTCTCTCTATAGTCTGCTGCATTCTATCATAACTCAATCTACTACGTAAGGCCAAACCTAACCTTTCAAAACTTGTATGTGAGAAGTTTAGAGCCCCACCATAAATATTAGTTGGCAGATCGAATATCATTTCTGAGGAATTAATATCGGGGACTATGAATGCTTCTCTTGTCTCCAATGCACCTCTACCTTCTATTCCGATCTTAGTTCTCTTACTTAAGAAGTAAGAAGCATATAATCTCCCCTTAGTAATGTTAGTAGATGGACTATATTGTGATACGGTATTTATAGACTTATTAGAATGATGATCTATCTGGATTCCAGAATCTAACCAATCTTCAATATAGTATTGATATGCGCCACCCAGTTTTATAGTTCTATTGTTACCATAAGCTCCATATAGGATACCGTCCTTTTCGTCTGGTACTACTTCATTATCATCACTGAATGTAAGAGGCCTGATCACCGGATCTTCACGCTCAAAATCTATATCAGTTTTATTATTTAGCTTGTAGCTATATGATGTATTCACCTTCTTTTTGATAGGTGCTTCTACATTTATTTTTCTTTGTTGAGCTCTCTGAATTTGTGCCTCATAAGACTTGACCACACTTACAGTCTCAGACTCAAGCCCTGTACTGTCTATCTGTGCATATGATATATTAACAGTTACTATGAAGAAAAGAAAAAGAATGGATTGAATATTTTTCATTAGTCAAGAGTTTGAGATGGTACAAATTCGATTTCAGTTTTCGAGTTATTATCAGATTCTATAACTCTACTATTATTTTCTATTTCTGTATTTAGGTCTTTTAGTTTTTTCTTTGCTATCTCTACAAGCTCTATGTTTTCTTTAAAGTTCTCTACTATAGATTCATAAGCAGCAGAGGCATTCAGGTCATCATCTTTATCTACGTACATATCACCTATTAATATTATGCTCTTAGCTACCCACAATGGATAAGCGGAGCCAGACTTTGTAGTATTGAAAGCTTGCACTTCTGCTTCATCTTTAGATCCGTTATCATATAGAATTTTAGCTACCAGATAACTTGATTCTGCAGACTGATTATTATTAGATAATTCTGTCACTTTTCTTAGATGCTGCAAGGCATTAGTATCATTTTTATCTGATAGGTAAGTTTTAGCTAAGTAATAATGTGCTGAACTTTTGACAGAAGGATTAATAGAATTATTATCTATAACCTCCTGAGCATATTTAAATATGCCTTCCTTATTCTTTGACACAAAAGCACTGTATAGCGCCGCCTCTATGTAATTGATGTCACTACTCATATTCCCACTTAATAACTTATCATAATAGACATATGCTTTTTCAAAATCCTGATCGTGGTTATAAGTTATAATTGCCGCATTTTTTAGAGCTGATTTGTAATAAGGGCTGTTTACATTTTGTATTATTTTTTCATAGTAAGGTAAAGCTTTGCTAAACCTCTTAATCATCGTATATGCGTCACCTATATGAGAATAGGCGTCATCGATATATATGCCTTTGGGATATTGCCCAGTATAATTTTCTAATTGACTAATGGCCTTCTCATACTCCCCAGCTCTATAGCTTGAGATGCCTATCTCATAACTAAGAGAATCTTTAGTTATGTCACTAAGTTCTATACCTCCTTGCTGCTCAGTATATGCGAAGTATGATTTAGAATCTTTTAGTTCATTTATATATATTTCTTCTATAGCGATAAGTGCCTGTCTTCTCTCAAGCTCACTTGTCGTGACCTCCATACCATTCTTATATGCATCTAATGCTGTATACATATCTCCAGAGTTATAACTTAATAATCCCTGACGGAGATAAGAGGTAGCAGTCAGTGGTGACTTAGCACCATATTCTATTATAACACGATTGTATATTTGATACGCCTCGTTATTCTTCTCGACTGCTACTAATGACTCAGCAATTTGAAACAATGCATCATCGATGTACTCAGAATCTGGATAATCCTTAATTAACTTTTCTAAGTTAGTAAGCTTATCTATTTGTTGGTTATTAACTCCCTGAATCATTGCCTTCTGGTATAGAATATAATCCGACTCCGCAGCGTCATTTTCGATAGCTAAATCATAATATTCCATAGCCTCACTATAGTTATTATTGACAAGTTGTAGATCTGCCAATCTGACTATTGCATCATCAAAAAGATTCTTATCATCCTGTCCATATTGAAATTGAGTAATCGATTGCTCAAGATTGGATATTGCATCATTATATTTAGAACTTTTGATATCACTATAGGCCACCATATAATATGACTCAAATAAATATTGATTATCCTTAGATTCTAAATACTTTCTGATACTTTCAGAGAACTCATCATTTTTGCCTAGCTGATTATATGCATATGCTTTCCAATAATGTGATTGAGCTGTTATCTTTTTATCTCCAGGAGTAGTTATTGTTTTATCAAAGTTGGAGATAGCATTTAGATATTTCTTTTCTTCTAATTCTCTTAATCCATTAGCGTAAGTAATCGATTTGTAAGTACTTTGTATAGATTCATTTTTATATGGAAGTGATTCAATAATCTCTTGAGCTAAATTGTAGTCTTCAGCATTAGTAAGTACATCAGCAAGAATATCTTGAGCTTCAGAAAAGTACTCACTATCAGAGCTTATTGTACTCAAACCATTAACTGCTATTCTCTCTTGTTGTAGGTCAGCTGATAGCTTGTAATATAAAAAATCAGACTCCTCAGCTATATCTTTTTTATAACTTAACTTAGAAGCTTGCTTAAATGCCGATTGAGCATCTTTCTTCTGCAACATATCTATGTATATAGAACCTAACAGATAATTAGATATTTGTCCTATTTCAGAATCCTGATAACTAAGTTCCTTGAAGTATTCTGTCGCCTTAACCTTATTTCCTAAGTTATAATTGAGAATTGCGATTTGATAAAATTCGTTCTCTGTAAGTTTTGGTGTATCAGAAGCATAAGCTTCTAAGTAGGGTAGAGCCTTACTATAATCATCCATAGCAAGGTATGACATTCCTAATATCCTATTGACTTGATTTTTATTGGCTTCCTTTGGATCTTTTAACTTGTTCTCAGCATACTGGATTACACTATTATAATCTTGATTTTGAAAATGGATCTGAGCAAGATAGAAAGGAACAATTTTACCATATTCTGGATGATTTTCTATAC
>CALLAG010000307.1 GCA_938002705.1 uncultured Saprospiraceae bacterium
AAGCATTATGCTGTCACCAAAGACATACTCTATTAGATTAGAAAATGGACCTATCGCCAAAAATGCAATACCTAATGAGAACACATATAGCAAGAGGATAATCCTCCAGTTCAACAATAGGCACTTCCATGCTGCACTATAGTAACTCCATATCTCCCTCATATCAACATCGTCATTAGTTCAAAACTATGCATCAAAGAATCCATACATCGAGCGATATATCCTCGCAGTCCGTTTTCACTTTGCTCAACCACCATAGAATTATTGATAAAATTCTTATCGATATATATTTTTCTATCAGAATCTATCACTGCTGAGATTACTTTAGAATCAGATTCTACCATCAGAGAATATACTTTTTCTTTACCCTCCCACCTATACATTTTAGATTCTCCATTTTGAAAATTTACCTTTATATCTATCGGTAACATTAAGCCATCATTTCTTGTAATTACAATTTTTGTACTTAACGCTGATCCTGACTGAGCCTCGATTATCTCGCAATCTTCTGTAGAGCTTAGATACCCTCTCTGACTACTCGGTTCTAATTCTGTAATCTCAGATAACTCATAGTCGCATGTCTCCGTACCGTATAGCACTTGATCAAAATACCAGTCCATGCCATCAGGAAATCTATCAGATACATTCTCAGCGACAACCTCATTGACAACATCTATAAAATCATGTCTGCATGGATGCTTAAATTTCCACCTCTGAAAGTAAGCCTTCATGATCTTATCCATCACTTCTACACCTACCAGACCTTCTATAGTCTGCAACCATATGGCTGTCTTATTATAAGACATCTCCTTATAACCTCCGTTCTTAAACTCCCAACTCTTCAACGTGTTATCCGCGATAGATACTTTATCACTACCGAAGAACTCTCCTCTATTGTATTCTTTGCTCCCTATTTTTATACCAGCAAAATCTATGAATGATTCTCGCTCACCCATATATGCATCTAAGATTCTATTCTCATAATAAGTTGTGATACCCTCATCCATCCACGGCTCTTCCACCTCATGAGTAGCGACCATCTGCATAAAATACTGATGGATATATTCGTGTGTCACCAATGTCTCTGCTGTCTTAAATCCAGCAGGAAAAGAATTAAATGTCAATGAGGTAATCAATGTAGGATACTCCATACCTCCAGTAAACATGCCATGAATCGGAGGATCTACGATAGACAATGTACTATATGGATAAAGCCCCAAATGCTCATCAAGAAACTCCATAGCAAACTGAGTTGCGCCGAAGTATCTCTCAGAAAAATGAGCTTTCTCAGGATATGAATAATACATAATACGTGTATCCTTATATGCTGCTTCTTGCACCACATAATGAGGTGATGTCGTCCAAGTAAAATCAATCACATCATCAGCACGGTAAGTCCATGTACGTGTAGAGTCGGTCTTGCTCTGACCCATAAGTTCTCCACTTGCTGCGACTTCATAATCTATAGGTACGGTAAGACTCACATTGTATACTCCGAAATCCGAATAGTACTCACCACTGGAATGGTACTGATGGCAGTTCCACTGTGCTATTTTAGCAAATCGCATTCCCCCTGGCTCTAATACACCCACCTTAGGAAACCACTGTGCAAAGAAATAATAATCCATATTATACCCCGTACGTGGCATCGTCTGAGGTATCTTAGCTTTCCACTCATAAGTGTATGTCCCATACTCTCCAGGTAGAACTGGCTGACTTAGTGTTACCTTGAGTACGGTCTTATCTTCTTCGTTATTATCATCAGTAGATACATATCGCATATCTGAGCTGAGATCATGGCCTTCTTGATCTACAAATTTTACAATCTCACTATATCCCCATCCGCAATTTTCATCTATATTCTTGGTCAAGAATTCTGGTACGCCTCTCTCTCTAAAGAAGGTAGACTCCGTATTACGAAAGGCATTATAGTATAGATGAAAATACAATTCGCCTACAGGCACATCGCTTATATTCTTCCAGACTAATACAGTCTTTCCCGTAAGGGTCTTATTCTCTACATCCAAGTTTACCTCCATATCATAGTTAGCTATACGCGGAGACAGTGAAGCTTGCCCGATAACGCAAGCTGTACAACTCCATACTAAGAAGGCAAGAAAATAAAACCGAATATATAGCACGCTTTGCTTCAAGTTACTTTCATTTTAATTGTAGTCTCTTAATCTAATTTATACCTTATAATAATATTTATAGGCAGTAGCCTCCATTTATTATATTTTTGCATCGTTTTTGGCATAAAAAAGAATCTGGATTTGAAGTACTATTGCATTTATATCATACTATTCATATCGTATATCTCATCGGAAGCGCAGGTTATCAATAGAGTTACTGAAACTCAAGATGCGCCTCAAGTAAACCTTAACAGGACACTCACAGATATTACGCTTGATGGCGTACTCGACGAAGACGCTTGGGTAAAAGCTCAAAACAACAGTAACTTCAGCCAATACTTCCCCACTGACACACTTGCAGCATGTGGAGATTCTGAGATATACTTCTGTTATGATGATGACAACTTCTACATCGCCGCTAAGTGTTATGCCCCTTCTGATGCATTCTCAGTAGAATCTCTCAAGCGAGATTACGGATTTGGGTCTAATGACAATATTACATTTCTCATAGATACTTATAACGATAAGACTAATGCTTACATGTTTGGCATGAATCCTTACGGTGCCAGGCGAGAAGCACTTATATCTAATGGCGGTAGAACTGGCGACAGCTTCGATCCATCATGGGATAATAAGTGGGATGGTAATTCTAAGAGGTATGAGAACTACTGGGTATGTGAGTTAGCTATTCCGTTCAAGACGATACGGTATAAAGAAGGGGCTGATCATTGGAGATTTAATAGTTATAGAAATGATGTACAGTGTAATGAGATATCTACCTGGATCAATATCCCACGACAGAATATACTGATGGATCTCATATATATGGGAGAGATCAACTTCGAAGAACCATTGGCTAAGCCTGGTACTAATATTTCCATAATCCCATTTGTATCTGCAGGACTTACACGAGATTACGAAGATGTATTACAAAGCGGTGCTCAGTCTGCATTTGACTTTGGAGGAGATGCTAAGATCGGTATATCTTCAAGTCTAAATCTTGACCTTACGGCTAATCCTGACTTCTCACAAGTAGAGGTCGATCGCCAGGTAACAAATCTTGATAGATTCGAAATATTCTTTCCTGAGCGTCGGCAGTTTTTTCTGGAGAATGCCGACTTATTTGGTCGATTCGGTACAGGTAATATGAATCCGTTCTTCTCCAGGCGTAT
>CALLAG010000308.1 GCA_938002705.1 uncultured Saprospiraceae bacterium
TGACTTATCATTGATGAAATTATTGATATTTTTCATCATTACTAAGGCTGTCAATCGTCCTCACTACTTCTCCATGATATGGCACCCATTGATCCAGTAGCTTTTTATTTTCATTGAGCTCTGATTTTATTTTTGATAACAGCTGCTTGGCATCCCTTGCGTTTTTTCTGTCTTCGATTCTCTCACTTAGGTATAGGCCAAGAACTACACTGAAAACAATTAGGAATACTTGTAGTAGATATTTTAATATTGATTGTTTCATAGTATATGGTCTTTATTTTATAGTTAAGCTATCGTCATTAGTTGTACTGAGTTCATATTTACATTAATTCCAAGGACCATTAGTTTTTACATTGATGACTTCTCCGTCTGCAGTTATCTGATATAAGCCACCTGCACAACCTAACCAAATATTTCCTCTGTTATCTTTTAAGAATGCCATTACGGGATGTGGTACATTGTAATTTATGAAGTTATTATTATTGTATTTGTATACCCCATTGCTTATTGTGCTTATCCATATATCTTTAGAATAATCATGGTATATCCCGTATACATCATTTTGACTTAATCCACTAATTGCAGAAAAATGAGTGATTTCCGTACCGTCATATTTATTTAATCCACCCTCGCCAGATCGATTGGTGGCATCAGGATTGTCTTTTTCTGCTACCCTTGTTCCGATCCAGATGTTTCCTTTATCGTCTTCTATGATTGACTGTACATTATTAGAGTTTAAGCCATCTTTTGTTGTCAGATGAGTAAATGATTTGCCATCATAACGGCTTGCTGCATAACCGTCTCTTCCGAACCATATGCTCCCATCAGAATCTTCCGTGATAGTGGTTACCCAATCTTTAGTGTCTGGATTGATCATAGTTTCTATGTCGGGATAGGGGATAGCAAATTTTTCAAAATTGGAACCATTCAACTTACAGACGCCACCCCAAGTACCTATCCAAAAGATGCCTTTGCTATCAATAAATAAATTACTTATCATGTCACTACAAAGCCCATCTTTCTCAGAATAGTTTGTATATGTTACACCATCAAACTTAGACAGTCCAGAACCTGTCCCAAACCATAAGTTGCCTAAATTATCTTCTATGACATCTACTATTCTATTACTCGGTAATCCGTCACTGGTTGTTAGATAGACTAATTTGTTTCCATCATATTTAGCTACCCCCTTTTCTAAAGTTCCAAACCAAAGATTGTCTTTAGAGTCTTGGAATATATCGACAACATATTCTCCAATTTGAGAAGGCTTCAATTTCTCTGTTGGACTTTCTATTACGACAGGCACAGTTTTGGTCCTTTGAGTATTACAAGAGACTGCGATAACTGTCCATAGTGCTAATAGTATTGTCTTCATTTATTTTTTTTTGAATGCTGACTGACTGTTGATGATGTCCAGTATTTCTATTAGGTACGAACAGGTATGCTTTGACTCTATTGTCTTATCGGTATTCTCTGTTTTATCATTAGTAAATTTGTGCATAGAGTTTTGGTTATAGTTTTAGGTCTTTATCCACTCATTTTTCAGAATGGCATAAATGTCAACACTTATTAATTGACCATTCTTTACTTCACATTCACGCATTGTGCCCTCATATGTAAAGTTAATCTTCTTTAAGGCGTTTTTGCACTTATTGTTTTCACTTATTACATATCCTTCGATTCTATTAAGTTTTAATTTTTCAAATCCTTGGTTAAAGAGATTAGGCATCACTTCTTTTAATATACCATTGCCCCAATATTGTTTCAGAAGCCATAATCCAATTTCTGCTTTTTTGTGTTTAGCTTCTAAGTTATTGAAGCCACAAGCTCCTCTGAATTGATTATCATGAATTCCATATATTCCCCACCAAATTCCAGTACCTTCCTCTTTAAGTTTGCGATACCAGTTCATTTGGATTTTAGTTTCTTCCAAGGTTGAAAAGTGTACGTCGTAATATTTCGTTACTTCAGGATTAGATAGCCCTTTGTGAATATTAGTAATATCCTTAGGTTCTATTTCTTTCAAGTAGTAATTATCTGTTTTCAATAGTGCTTAATTTTCTCGTTTACTATTCCAAGATAGTAAATAGTTGGTGTTAGAATCAGTAAAATAAGTAAATTGTAAGGGATGCTTATCTCATATCCTATTGATAATATCCTGCCTTAAGATAAGCCCCTTCTTTAAATCCAATAGGATGATCTATGTCATGGAAGCTTTTCTTAGTGAGCTTGAGATGTGAGTTTCTGAGAGCATTATTATTTGTTTCAAAAAATATATCTGCCGTTACTCTTGAGGAACAAGATGCGAGTATAAGAGTGCCTCCTCGTTTGACTAATTGGCTTCCGAGTCTTGCTAGCTTTGCGTAAGAATCTATCGCTCTATCAACTTCCGTAGCTCGCTTAGCAAATGCCGGTGGGTCTATGATGATGATGTCGAATTTTTTCTTTTCATTGATCATGTCTTGTAACTCTTCGAATGCATCACCGCATATTGTGTTATGCATGCCTTCTACTTTATTGAGTTTGGCATTATCTGTGGCAAGGCTTAAGGCTTGTCTGCTGATGTCTAAGCTCGTAACTGATGCTGCACCTCCCACAAGTGCATGGACGCTGAATCCGCCCGCATATGAGAATACATCTAAGACATTTTTAGATCGAGCCATCTGTCCTATAGCTAAGCGGTTATGTCTATGGTCGAGGAAGAATCCCGTCTTATGTCCTTTGATCACATTGACTTTAAATATAACGCCATGCTCTCGTATGAGGACATTCTCTTGCTGTAGTTCTCCATATAGGACGCTGCCGTCTTTAAGACCTGCTTTGTTAGCAGAGTCTGTTGTGTTTCTTGACAATCTGATGACCAGTGCTGCACACTTAGTCTGTGAGATAATAGATATAAGAAGCTGTTGTAGATAGGGAAACCATATGTCAGAATATAATTTGACAACGACGATATTGTCATACACATCTGCAATTACGCCTGGTAATCCATCATTCTCTCCGAATAGTAGTCTATAGGCATTCGTGTCAGTCTGTAGTAGTGGGTTCCTGATCTTGAGAGCAGTCTTGATTTTATTATCGAACCATTCTTGGTCGATCTTAGCAGAATCAAAAAACTGAAACAACTTAATTCTAATAGGGGAGCTGGGATCATATAATCCACAGGCCAAGAACTTATCTTTTTGGCTATCAAAAATGATTGCGAGATCTCCTGCTTGTCCTTCCTTACTTTGTTTTATGATACTACCGTCAAATATCCAGGGGTGTTGCTCTTTTTTAAGACGTTTTTCTGCTGAGGGCTTCAGCTTTATAGCGATGCTTTTAGTCTTAAGTGATAATATGGCTTCGGGTAGATTGAGCTTCAATACAGCGGATTTTGGCCCAATTTATAGCTTTTATAGATCATTATTATGTTATGAAGATTTAAATGTCAGGAGTGGTATGAATGATAACTGAATCTCATATAATTAGAAATTCCTAAAGGGTACTTCTATTTACTGCCTCTTGAGTTGAAAGTAGAATAGAATGGACATAAACAAGGCGAGAAGAGGGATTATAGCCTTCGCTAAATGACCGATGAACAACGCAGTATATGTTCATTATATTCGCTTAAGAAAATTTCAATTTTCTGTTCAGCCAAGAATGTAGTAGATAGAGGTACCCTATATTAGGTCTTTACTAACAATTATAAGAAATTCTTCTCAGACTTAATCAGCAATATGGCGAGCAAAAAGAAAATATTGAATCAGGTTAAAATTTTATTATCTCAATCGTTTGAAACACCAGAGAAGGCCTTTGCTTTTTTTGATAAGAATGGCGATGCACATCTTAGTAAGAACGAACTCAAGGATCTCTTGAAAGCAGCAGGAGTAGGAGGTTTTATCTCCAAGGTCGCAGCTAAGCAAATGATCAAAGGCCTGGATAAGAGTAAAGATAAAAAGCTAAACTGGTCAGAATTTAAGAAAGCGGTGGATGCATTGATGAGTGAAGCAAAGTAATAACACTTTGTACTCATATACAGTAATCTCATCTCTTTATTTGAGGTAGGAGCATAAAAAAAAGCGAGAACCTAAATGACTCTCGCTTGATATATATCTTTTACTTGATTACTTTGTTAACTGAACCTTATGCTTATATATGTCATTACCTTGCTGTATAGACATGATGTAAGTGCCATCACTTTCATTCTCCAGGTTATAATCTATTCTCAGATTGCCAGTGTAGTCAGTAATTACTTCTTGGTGTATCAGCTGACCTGTGATCCCCATAACTCTAAATATAACATCTTCGTCAGATGTAGATGTAAAGTTAATATGAGATAATGATCTCGTAGGATTAGGATATGATGTTAAAGTCGCTTCTATAGGGTTCTCTTTTAGCTCGTTAGCTGGTATTATATCATACTGCTCTTCATCGCAATACTTATAAGTGACAGTACTTACTTCTCTACTCCCTATGGTAATGTACTTAGAGTATTGACGGGCACCTTTTTTCATGATCACTTCTACTGTCTCACCTATCTCTGATGCGTTAACTGCAGCGGTAAGGTCGCAGTAACTGTTGATAACCTCTCCATCAAACTCCATAATGCTTTCGCTGATGTTAATCCCCGCTATTGCAGCCGGTGAGGCGTACACAACTCTCTCAAGGTCTACACCATTAAGATCATCTCTACCGATCGCCTTGACACCTATGAATGGCTTAAGGATCGTATTGACATTCTTACAGATGTAGTCTCCATCCGCTTCTTGTTTGTTAGAGTCAAATCTTATAATTGTTGTTGCTAAGTCTGTTTTGATATAGCCATTTATAGTTAATCTACCTAACTGGTCATACTCTTTGATATACGATGGAATATCAAGTGATAGTGCATCATTGCCTGTTAATTCCGTCTGTTTTAAGATCCCTTTCTCATCATATGTTTGTATAGATATCTTTTCAGTTACCGATTTGTTTTGCCCAAAACTAAAATTCATAAACCCAAAAATTACCACAAGGGTACACACAATCATTTTTCTCATAATAGATTATAAAGTTTTTTTTTAGAATAAATATATGCTTACGATCTGCAAGCATTGATAATGTATTGAAATTATTATCTGGTAGGAATGTTACAATCTTAAGACGTTTCAGATCAGCAGAGGTTACCAAAATGATATGTTAAAGCCTTGATTAGATGATTAGTGTCACCCACTTTACATATGTCATCTATTACGAACATTTAACATATGTTGACTTGACAATTGAATAATCTAATTTGCGCATGAGCTTTCACTATATGTAATATATTGATATACTGTGGTATACGTGATGGCCCT
>CALLAG010000309.1 GCA_938002705.1 uncultured Saprospiraceae bacterium
GAAGAGTATGAGAAAGTAGATAAAGTAGAAGTAGAGTTAGGGACTACAGGGATCATGGATATGACAGAAGAAGATGGACTATACGCATTTGCTAATATGCCGATGGGCGGAAGCTACGCTGTAGAGCCGACTAAGGACATAGATTACCTGAATGGTGTCAGTACATTAGATCTTATAGTTATCCAGAGACATATCTTGAATGCGGAACCATTTACAAGTCCATACAAGATGATAGCAGCAGATGTCAATAATAGTAAAGATGTATCAGCGATAGATCTTATAGAACTGAGAAAGCTGATCTTAGGTGTGTACGATGAGTTGCCAGATAATGACAGTTGGAGATTTGTAGATGAGGAGCATGACTTTGTAGATGTATTGTATCCATGGTTGACAGAAATATCAGAAGACTATGTGATCACTAATCTAAGTTCAGATATGACGATAGACTTTGTCGGTGTGAAGGTAGGAGATGTCAACGGCAGCGTGATCGCTAATGCAGAATCTAATAAAATAGAACAGCGAGCTTCAAGATTAGGATTAGTATTAGATGTAAAAGAAGTCGTGAGTCCTAATAAAAATATTAGGACTGCACAGATCAGCTCAGCTAACTACTCAGATGTAACAGGACTGCAAGGAACAATAGAGTTTGATGCAGAGCAGATTGAGGTTTTAGATATCGTAGGTCAGAACATTGTATTAGATGTGACTAATTATAATCTGACGAAGCAGTCAGAAGGATGGATCGCAATAAGTTATGATGGACTTCCACAAGTGGCTAAAGGTGGTGATGATGTCTTATTCGAGATTATCTATAAAGTGAAGTCTAATGACGTCTATGCAAAGCCATTTAGAATGACATCAAGAGTAGTGAAATCAGAGGCTTATCTCGAGGGAGATCAAATCATAGAAGTAAGAATGGCTTATGAAGTAGAAGAGAGCATACAGATAGTGAGTGTAAGTCCGAATCCGTGGATTGATAGAGCTGTAATAGAATTCTATATCCCACAAGCGGGCACTGGTGACTGGGAGTTCTATGATATCAATGGAAAGGTCTTATATAAAATGTCAAATACATATAAAGCAGGATTCAATACTATTGAAATTGGAAGAGAAGATATCCAGACTTCAGGTATAGTCTATGTCAGATTAATAACAGATCAAGGCCTGCTAAAATATAAAATGATTGTAATTGATTAGTAGCTAATCCTTTGCATCGAAGATAATTCGTTAGCACTGAATATTTTAACCCTGACAGCTTAAGCTCGTCGGGGTTTTTTCATTCAACTTTGCAAGGTCTCGATAACTTAGTACATCGGACCGTAAGCTTATTGTTCTTTTCATTTTTGTACGATATGTAACAAATATCAATTATCCATTTGTAATTAATCCTAAAGCAATCAGCTACTTATGGAGATAGAACTATATCCTTGAGCATTTTTAGTCATTTGTATCTGTACATTAATTCTTTCCTTTAGGGCATCGACGTGAGAGATGACACCGACTGTCTTCTGACTGTCAGACTGGAGCTTCTCTAAGGTTGTCATAGCAGATTCTAAAGTCTCTTGATCTAGTGTTCCGAATCCTTCATCTATAAATAGGCTGTCTATAGAAGTGTTTTTAGATGCCATATCAGATAGGCTTAATGCTAACGAAAGACTGACAAGAAAGCTCTCGCCGCCAGAAAGGGTCGTAACAGATCTTGTGGTGTTGCCTTGATATTGATCTACGATCACAAGTGCATCATCATTGCCCGGCATGTCCAGAAGGTATCTATCAGATAGATTTTTGAGGCGGCTATTCGTATAGACTAATAAATTCTTAAGTGTGAGACCTTGTGCAAAATTGGAGAAACTATTGCCTTTGGCATCACCGATCATATCCTTAAGGAGTGACCACTTTTCATATTCTTGAGTCAGCTTTTGGATTTGCTTCTGTTTGGATTGGATTTGCTTTTGGTCTTCTTTGTCTCTATTGATCAAGGCGGTTAGTTCGCCTTTCCTTTTGAGGCTGTCTTCTTTAGTTAAATTTTGCTTAGTGATGTACTCTGTGAGTGCATTCAATTCTACATCGGGTTTGGTGTCCTCCGTAGTGAGCTTTTGTAATTCTTGATTAAGTGTATTTATTTCAGTTTCTATACTTGATTTTTCGTGATTGAGCTTATCTCTTTGTTTGGTTATTTTTATCTGATGCTCTTCTGATAGGATATTATTACTGACTTCAGTTATAGATTGGAATCCTATCTGTGAGAGTTTGGGTGTAAGATCGCTCTCGATCTGTGTCGCTAAGTTCTGATCTCGTAATAAGGAATCACTTTCCTTTTTGATGACGGCTGTCATTTCTGTGATCTTTGATTTGTTAGACTCGAATCTATCTTGTAGTTCGTTAGTGATGCTGCTGATGTCGCCTCCTTCATACTTCTCTTTTCTTTTGATATTGAGCTTCTGAAACGACTCAGTTATTGAGGCAAGTTTATTGTAGCTTTCCGTGAGTTCAGTATTTAGTTGTATCTCTTGTATCGCTTCTAATGCTTTTTCTGTTTCTTCTACTTCCTGATTTTTTTTGGTAATGAGTGTTGTTATGGATTGTGGTTCTATTTTGTCAGTTATGGACAGTGAGGCTATTGCCTGGGTATTTATTTTTGATAATTCGGAAAGTTCTTGAGAGATTGTTTTTTGATTTGTTGTCAGGTGGTCTATCGTTGTCGTCTTTGTCGTATACTCTTTGTTGTGAGACTCTAACTCTTTGCTGTTGGTTTTCGCTTTTTCTATACTGGTTTTGATTTGTTCCTCTATACTGTTTTTATCAGCTTCAGGGTTGTGCTCAGAGTAGGGGTGTGATAGTGCTCCGCAGAGTGGGCATGGGTCACCTTCGCTGAGGTCAGATCTTAGAGATTCGAGTTTAGCTATTTTTATGGCATCTTCTTTTTGCTTTCTTAGGAGAAGGATATTATCCTTGAGACTCGTGTCTAAATTCTGGCACTTCTCTATGAGGGGTTTTAGTTTTATAATATCAGCTTTGTGTTTCTTGATGTCGAGGTCTAATGTTTTAGTCTTTGATTCTAATGTACTGATGTGTTCATAGTTCTGATGGATCTCTTTTAGCGAATTAATTGTAGCTCGTTTTTCCTTGAGTTGTGTTTTTGCCTCATTGATATGTTTGTCATTTTTAATATCTGATGCATTGATAATATACTGTAGCGCTTGAGCTCTTTTCTGTAGGATAACAATAGCTTCCTCTGCCTTGATGCCTTGAGGTAACTGGATAGGGTAGTTTGTTTTTATTTTATCATTTCTTTGACGTTCCTCCTTCCCTTTGGCTTTGATATTAATAAGATCATAATCCATTTTATTGACTTCATCTTCGAATGCGCTCATGACATTCTTAAAAGATGCCTCATTAACTTCTACTTTAGTGAGAACTTGCATTTCGGTGATGGCTTTCTCTAATCCTTCCTTGGCGTTCTTTAGATCAACTTTATATTCGTCTAAGTTTTTTTGACTTTGGATAGCATTTTCTTTGGCAGAGTTGTAAGTGGCGAGTGGACCTTGGATAGGAGAGAGCTTAGTATGTAGGTCTAATTTTTTCTGATAGGGGATAAACTCTAATAGGCTTTTCTCCATAGCTTCTTTTCTCAATCTGACCTTGCTGAGGCTTGTTGTCGTTTGTGAGATTGCAGTTTTTATCTGAGCGATATTTTGTGCTTCTCTGAGTATCGCATCTATTTCGGTTTGTTTTTCATCTATGGCAGATGCTTCACTGAGGAGCTCTTTTTTTTCATTTTCCGTCAAGGTCTTTATCTCCTTGATAGCGGCACTTTCTGTTTCGAGATTGGCTTTTGAGATCTTCCATCTTTCGTAAGCTTTCATGCCCAGATTTCTATAGATGGATGTGCCCGTAATATTTTCTAATAATTCGCCACGTTCGTTTTTGTCAGCTTTTAGAAACTTAGCGAATTCCCCTTGTGATAAAAGTATTGACTTTATAAATTGATCATAGTTAAGTCCAATTATATTTTCGTTATGAGCTGGAACATCCCTCTTCTGTATATCTAATGGTTTGCCATTACTATCATAGATAAACATTTCGTAGTCTTTGAGATTACCTGTTCTGGCAGTTTTTATACTCCAAGCGGAGGTATAGGTCTGACCTCTTGTCTCATATTCTATAGATGCTGCAGCTTCAGTGGTATGATGTGTGACTACAGATCCTGAGTTAGTGATTTCATTTTTAGATATAGACTTAGAGAATCGCGGGATCTTATTAAATAGGGCTAAGGTAATCACGTCAAGCAATGTAGACTTACCGGATCCGGTAGGTCCTGTAATAGCGAATAATCCTGATGATGCCAATGGCTCAGAAGTGAAATCCACAGTGTGTTCTCCTTTAAGATTATTGATATTCTTAAATACTAATTTCCTTATTCTCATAATCCTTCAGATTCTAATGTTTCTTCTAATAATTCTCTGAATGCATCTTGAAGCATAGCTCTATTGTCAAGTTCTACATTCCTCTGCTCAAGCATCTTCTCAAATACATCCATAGGTGTGATGTCATCTATATGTGTGCCTTCTGCGAATAGATCTGATGTGTCCTTCCCACCTTCTTTGAATGTCACTCTGCTTTTAAGAATCTTAAATGATTTA
>CALLAG010000310.1 GCA_938002705.1 uncultured Saprospiraceae bacterium
TGTCAGCCCTACTTGTGCATTCATATTAGCGCCATCCATATAGACTAATCCTCCAGCATCATGTATACGATCGCATATCTCTATGACATCTTCTTCGAATACCCCATGCGTAGACGGGTATGTTATCATGATACCTGCAAGATTATCCTTATGTGTTTCTATTTTTTCTTTGAGGTCTTCGAGAGAAATATTTCCATCATCATTACATGTGGTGATGACAACTTTCATACCAGCCATAACTGCACTCGCTGGGTTAGTTCCGTGAGCAGAAGAAGGTATAAGTACGATATCTCTATGTGTATCATTATTATCTTCATGATATGCTCTTATCATCATCAGTCCAGCATACTCACCTTGAGCACCAGAATTAGGTTGTAATGTACATCCTGCAAATCCTGTAATCACTGCTAAGTACTTAGACAGCTCATCGAATATCTGCTGATAACCCATCGTCTGACTTACAGGAGCGAATGGATGCATAGCAGAAAACTCTGGCCATGATACGGGGATTAACTCTGTCGCAGCATTCAGCTTCATCGTACAGCTGCCTAATGGAATCATAGAATGTACTAATGACAAATCTTTATTCTCAAGCGACTTGATATATCGCATCATCGTCGTCTCTGTATGGTAAGATGAGAATACTGGATGCTGCAGATAATCTACTTCTCGGCTAAGCTTGCTTGGAATACCGTATGATACTCCGTTACTATATCCTTTATCTTCGTTACCATCAAAAGTATATATGATATCTTCTATATCCTCATCAGTAACTGTCTCATCTATACTTATACTTAGGGTAGTACCTTGGTAGTAATAGTTTATCTCTTTTTCTTCGGCTCTCTTCAGGATACTATCCTTCTCTTCATCTTGTAATTCTATCGTAAGCGTATCGAAGAAAGAATCATTGATAATCTTATAACCTCTGCCCTTAAGATTGAGATGTAGGTTCTTAGTGATTCCATGTATCGTTTCTCCTATTTTTCTTATTCCATTAGGTCCATGATAGCAAGCGTACATTGATGCCATGATCGCCAGGAGAGCCTGTGCAGTACATATATTAGATGTGGCTTTCTCTCTCTTGATATGCTGCTCGCGTGTCTGTAGAGCCATCCTTAAGGCTACATCTCCTAGTCTATCTTTAGATACACCTATTATTCTTCCTGGTATCTGTCTCTTATATTTTTCTGAAGTGGCAAAGAAGGCTGCATGTGGTCCTCCATAGCCCATAGGGATACCGAACCTCTGAGTGGTTCCTACGACGATATCAGCACCCCATTCTCCGGGTGGCTTCAACATTGTAAGACTCATAATATCGGCCGCTACGATGACCATCTGGTCGTTCTCAGCTAATCTGGATGCGAATGAGCTGTATTCGTTAACCTGACCTATTGCATCTGGGTATTGGACTATTGCCGCAAAGAAATCAGCATCTAATTCAACATTTCTCCAATCTCCTACGATGACTTCTATACCTAGTGGAATAGCACGACCGAGGACTACATCTATTGTTTGGTCAAAGACATTCTGATCTACAAAGATTTTCTTTCTATCTGATGTTCTTTTATTCTTGAGATTGTAAGCCATAATCATGGCCTCTGCTGCCGAAGTGCCCTCGTCTAGTAATGAGGCATTAGCTAATGGCATTCCTGTGAGATCGCATACCATAGTCTGAAAATTAAGTAGAGCCTCAAGACGACCCTGAGCTATCTCTGCTTGATATGGTGTATACTGTGTATACCATCCTGGGTTCTCGAATATATTTCTGAGAA
Source organism: uncultured Saprospiraceae bacterium (assembly GCA_938002705.1). Taxonomy (GTDB): domain Bacteria; phylum Bacteroidota; class Bacteroidia; order Chitinophagales; family Saprospiraceae; genus RFSX01. The sequence goes on from CALLAG010000310.1 coordinate 1,773, forward strand.
TAACCGACGGCGTAAGCGTACCATAATATCCTTTACCTATAAATGATCTGTAGACCTTATTCTTCTGAGCGATTTTCTTAAGAGCTCTAAGGTATTCATGCTCACTTAATGCTTCTGGAAGATCTAACTCTTCTGACAGTCTTATAGACGCTGGTATAGTATTAGAAATAAGGTCTTCTAAGGAGTCGTCACCGATGGCATGAAGCATAGCTTTTGTCTCATCAGAATTAGGGCCTATATGACGCTCTTGAAATTGGTTAGATCTCATGGTATTGATTGCTTGTGAGTATTATATTAAGTTATTCTAAACTTTGATATAAATGTAGAAAAACTTTAAATGTTCACAGCAACAAAGATCTTAAATGATTAGCCTCCTAAGCAAAAATCTATTTTAGACCAAAAGCCTTCTGTACCTTCTTAACGTAATCTAACTTCTCCCATGTAAAAGTCTCTACAGAAACTGTCTTAGACTTACCTGATCCGTCAGTAAATGTCAATTTTTTCTTTTCTGGAGTTCTACCCATATGTCCATAAGCAGCTGTCTCAGAATAGATAGGTGTTCTTAACTTCAGTCTTGTCTCGATAGCATATGGTCTCATATCAAATATATCATAAACGATATCAGCGATATCAGAATCTGACATATCGATGTTACTTGTTCCATAAGTATTGACATAGATATTAGTAGGCTTTGCTACACCTATTGCATAAGATACTTGCACAAGAATCTCAGAACATAACCCTGCTGCGACGAGGTTCTTAGCGATATGTCTCGTTGCATATGCAGCTGATCTATCTACTTTAGAGGGATCCTTACCTGAGAATGCGCCACCGCCGTGAGCACCCTTTCCTCCATAAGTATCTACGATTATTTTTCTACCTGTCAGTCCAGTATCTCCGTGTGGGCCACCGATGACAAATTTCCCTGTCGGGTTAACGTGGTATTTTATTTTTCCTTTGAAGAGCTTCTTGATTGAGCTCTTGACTTTTTTCATTACTCTCGGTATAACGATTTTCTGAACATCGTCCTTAATCTGAGCTAACATCTTCTTCTCAGTTGCAAAATCATCATGCTGCGTACTCACAACGATAGAATCTATAGCGATAGGCTTGTGATCATCAGAGTATTTGATTGTCACTTGAGACTTAGAATCAGGTCTAAGGTAAGTCATTTTCTTACCCTCTTTTCTGATCGCTGCAAGCTCTATTAGGATCTTATGAGATAGATCTAATGCCAATGGCATATAATTATCCGTCTCAGAAGTTGCATAACCGAACATCATACCTTGATCTCCAGCTCCTTGATCTTCTTTCTTAGCTCTATCTACACCTTGATTGATATCTGGCGACTGCTCATGTATCGCTGATAGTATACCACAAGAGTCTGCATCAAACATATATTCAGACTTCGTATAGCCTATTCTTCTTATTACTTCTCTTGAGATATTCTGTACGTCAAGATAAGTATTTGTTTTTACCTCACCAGCAAGAACGACTTGTCCAGTTGTCACTAGCGTTTCACAAGCTACCTTTGAATTTTTGTCAAAAGCTAAAAAGTGATCAACTAATGCATCTGATATCTGATCAGATACTTTATCCGGATGTCCTTCAGAAACTGATTCTGATGTAAATAAATATGCCATGAGAAGTATGTTTTATTTTATTGAAAATCGTTATGAGCTGCAAATGTCTTAAATTATTGAAACTTCGAGTAGTTTTTTGTCCTCTAAATACCCTTTTAAGACATCTCCCTTCTGAACAGGCCCTACACCTTCTGGTGTTCCTGTATAGATAAGGTCTCCTTTCTGTAGTGTAAAATACTGAGAAGCATAGGATATAAGATGATCAAAATCAAATATCAGGTCCTCAGTATTACCATCTTGAACGATCTTATCATTATGCCATAACTTGAAGTTAAGCTTAGACAGATCGTAGTCATTCTTAGCCACTAACTCGCTGAGGGGAGCAGAATCATCAAAAGCCTTAGCTTTCTCCCAAGGATGACCTTTTTCTTTGCACTTAGCTTGTATATCTCTTGCAGTAAAATCTATACCTAAGCCTATACGGTCGTAGTACTGATGAGCGACTTCTTTAGATATCTTACTGACGGTCTGATTGATTTCTATGACGACTTCCAGTTCGTAGTGTAGATTGGTAGTAAATGTCGGATAGGTCATCTGGCCAGAAAAATTTAACGCAGATTCTGGCTTCATAAATATCATAGGCTCTTTGGGCACAGCACTTCCCATCTCCTTAGCATGCTTAGCGTAATTTCTTCCTATACATAAGATTTTCATCGGCTAGTATTTGACATTCATTAATCCTGCAAGGTCTTTGACTTCCTTCAGTGTCTCTTGTGCAATCTTCCTTATATGCTCACTTGATTGCTTGATACGATATTTTACTTCTCGCTTATCTTCGGTGATCTCCGCTTTCTTGTTTTTAAATTGAGTACTTAGTGTTACTAAAGCTTCTCCTACCGATTGCTTGAGTTCAGAGTACTTAAGAGTCTGACTCTTATAATCGCTCATAAGTTGAGCATGTATTTCTGTACTTCCTGCTGCTCTCAGTAACTCGAATAGATTCTTGACCCCATCACTCATGACTTCTGGATCTGCATCTCCAGTATCAGTGACTGCAGACTTGATCTGCTTCATAATACGAGCATCCTCTGCGAATACGCTGATATTGTGCTTTTCTCCTGCACTCTTACTCATCTTCTTAGCTGGATCGGCGGTAGACTTTATCTTAGGTGTATCAGAAAATAATGTCTCTGGTAGAACGAAGTATTCCTTGCCCACTTGATTATTAAATCTATTAGCGATCTCACGGGTGAGCTCTAAGTGTTGCTTCTGATCGTCTCCTACAGGTACATAGTCTGCTTTGTATATTAATATATCAGCAGCTTGCAATACCGGATAATCAAATAGTCCTACAGATATAAATCCGCTTTTGCCCTCACTACTCTGCTGACTCTTATCCTTAAACTGTGTCATGTTCTCCACTCTACCCATAGATGCATAGTTGTTAAATATCCAGCAGAGCTCTGTATGCTCGGGTACAAGAGATTGTACAAATAAGTTCTCCTCTTTGATACCTACAGAGATCAGATTATATATTAACTCCCAAGTATTTTCTATTAATTTTTTGGGATTATAAGGCATCGTCATCGCATGATAATCGACTACACCATATACACACTCATACTTATCCTGCAGATTAACCCAATTCTGTACAGCACCAAAATAGTTGCCAAAGTGCATATCACCCGTAGGCTGTATACACGAGAGGACTCTTTTCTTATCAGACATATCTTTATATAGTTTATAGTGAGGCGATGACAGATATTTCTACATTGACGAATTTAGGGAGATTAGCCACTTCTACGAGTTCTCTTGCAGGTGCTGTGGCCTCATCGAAGTATTTAGCATAGACGCCATTGATCTTGCCATAGTCATGCATATCTTTGACGAATACTGAAGCTTTCACAACATTATCGAAGTTCATACCTGCTTCAGTGAGTACTGCACTTAGGTTCTTCATGACTTGCTCTGTCTCTTCCTCTATCGATCCCTGTACAAGTTCTCCTGTAGCAGGAACTAATGCAATCTGACCTGATACAAAGAGTAAGTTACCAACCTTGACCGATTGGTTATATGGACCTACTGGAGCTGGAGCATTAGACGTATTGATAATTTCTTTCATAGGATTTTATTGTAATGATGTTATGTATGTATAAAAAAATAGCCCTTTATAAAATCAATTATAAAGGGCATTCATATATTATTTTAAGCGAAAGCTTACTAATCTTCTTCGACGTCAGCTGCTATAAGTAATTTCCCTTTATAGAACATCTCACCATCATGCCAATAGGCTCTGTGGTAGATATGTGCTTCTCCTGTCTTACTACATACAGCTATAGGTGGAATAGTCGCTTTCTTATGCGTTCTTCTTTTTCTTTTTCTTTGCTTGGATATTCTACTCTTTGGATGTGCCATAGCTTCTTACTTAGTTTTTATTTTAATTCCTTTCAGTGCTTCTCCAAATGGATTAGACTCTGAATTTTCTTCTTTAATTGTCAAATGTTTTAAAACATCTTCATCACATGGCTTAGGCTCCAGCTCGTTACACTCAATTACTTTTATGATCGGCATCGAAATGACGAGGTGATCATATATGTATTTGCTTACATCGATTTCATTAGATTCTGGATGTACATATAATATGTCATCTTCTTCTCGTTCGTTCTCATCATACTTCATGATAATCTCAAAAGAAAAATCTACTGGAAAATCTATTTCAGCAATACATCTATCACATATGGTCTTGACATGTCCTTCTGTGTTAAAACTTAATAAGATGTTGTCATCATATTTTTTCTCAAAATCAATTATCGTTGTGAGTTGTCCACTTTTGTACGGGGAATACTCAAATAAGTCGAAAAACTTATCATCAATATTGAGAGTAAATTGATGCTCCTTAATATCCAATCCTTTTAATGGGATAGAAAATTGCTTCAGCGCCTGCATTTGAAAGATCTTTTTTATTCGGATTGCAAAAGTAGGAGATTTTCTTGCAATAATCCAATGTTTATACTACAAAAAACAAAAATGGGCTACCTCACGGTAACCCATCCTTTATATTATATTTTTATCTATGTATGGATTAGTCCATTTTAGATATCTTATTGATCGTTCTTGCTGCTGCATCTCTACCTCCAAGGCCGAATGCAATCGCTAAACCTAAGCTTAAACTACCGAATACAGCTGTTACTACAGTATTAACTACTTCTCCACCGATACCTACAGTATTGATAGCCATAGTTACTGCTAAGAACATAACAGCGTAGTAAGCGATGTTAGACACTAAGTTAGGATTATCAAAACTTCCTGTCTTAAGAGCTGCTTTAACAAGATCTCTAACGAAATCAGCTAAGAACATACCTACTATAAGTAAGATACATGCTACTATAATCTTAGGTATAAATTGTACTACACTTGTAAGTAGGTCAGTTACAACTTCTAATCCTAATGCATTAAATGCAAGCATATATACTGTAATCATGATCATCCAGTAGACTAACTTAGCCATTAAAGCTGAAGCTCCACCTTTGACTCCACCAGCTCTTAACTTATCATTAAGTCCGATTTTATCAGTGATGTCATTGAATTTGATAGTGGTTAGTATCTTTTCTACTGCCCATCTAATTCCTCTAGCTACAAATGATCCTATGATCCATATGATCAATGCACCAATAAGTTTAGGTAAAAATGCTCCTACTGTATTGAAAGTTGTTCCTAAAGAATTTTCTAAGGCTACTTTTAAATTTGAGACTTGTTCCATTTTGAGTTATGTTTAATTAGTTAAATTTCTTGATTGAATGTAAAGTAATATGCAAATACAGTCTTAAGACTTCGTTAACAGCAATAAGTAACGGAATCGGACAACTAAATGTTAAAATTAAGTCAGATCTCCTATTCTAGTGGGCAGTCTGCAGGCTTTTCTTGTTGGATAATGATATCAATAGCTTGTCCTGTTTCTATCCTACTTAGGGGATCTGGTGATGGAAACTGCTTGATTACAATTGCAGAATCTTTATTGGTGACAAGACCTTTCATTTCTATCTCGCCTATCTTGAGCTTATCAAACCTTGCTAATGTAAGTACTAAGCCTAATCGCTTACATCTCCAGTCAGGAATGGATACCTCTTCTCCCGTTGATTTACTGACTACAAAGTCTAGCTGAGACCCTTTGCGTATTTTAACACCAGGTTTAGGACCATTTTGTCCATATATTAATTCGCCTTCATACCATACTTCTAGAATATGATTAGGCTCGCCTTTATCAGCTTTCTTAGATTTTATCGCAGAGGTAATCTGTAGATTGGCTAATTTTCCCTTGGTTCTTTCATATTCCTGTCCATACATGGTAGGTATATCATCTTTGAGAGAATAAGTGTCTGCAGTATATTTAGTTATGTCCACATAGATTTTTCTATTTTCCTTTACTAATGCTCCTTGATTGGGATTCTGACTTATAATCTCCCCACCTCTCTTTCCTACTATATGTAATGAATCATTAACTATAAGTTCAAAGCTCTTATCGCTTGCGTCTTCTTTTGCATCAGCATACAACTGACCTATATACGAAGGCAGTTCTATCTCTTGTCCATGATTAGTATATACCTTAAGCCACTGAAACACTACAAACAGAATGATAGCTGCTAATGCTATCATCAAAAAAATATGTAATAAAAAACGCTTAATAGTCACTGCTTATGTATTAATAATCAATTATGTTACAGATGTAAATATAGTATAATATGAATTGTATGTCTACCTAATAGTTAGTAAGAAAACCACTTCTCATTCTAAGAGATACAGATCTATTCTTATTTTTAGAAAATTAAGATCGTACGAATATGAAAAAAACCTTGGTTTCTACCCTTCTGATTATAACATCATTTGTCTTGGGTGCACAAGATAAACTGATGACTCCTGAGACCTACGATATATGGAACGCTATGCAACAGGTCAAAATTTCACCTAACGGAGATTGGGTAGCATATACCATTGCGCCTGGTAAAGGAGATAAAACTGTCGTGCTCTACAACACAAGAAACGGAGAAGAGTCAACATATGAAAGATCACATTCTCCACAATTCGATTACAATAATGCGTTCCTTACGCTTAAGACCAGCTTATCATATGACAGCCTACAAGCACTCAAACTGAAGAAAGTCAAAAAAGAAAAGCTTCCTAAAGATTCAATATCGATAATATCATTAGTATCATCTATGACTGATAAAATCGCAGATGTAGAGAAATACCTGATGCCAAAAAAATCTGGTGGACTCATAGCTCTAAGTGTAAAAGGTAAAACCGTAAAAAAAGATAGCACACTAGTAAAAGATCATAACTCTGAGAATGGCAGACCTTTACTTATCTATGACTACAACATAGATACATTCTACAGTTTCGATTACGTGAAAGACTTCCAATGGTCAGATAAGGGCTCCAGACTACTTATGCATTCTTCTGGGGTCGATAGTACTAATCTTGATATAATAAGCCTCTATGATTTTAATAACAAAAAAGAGACTATTATTCATACCCAAAAAGGAAAATACTTTGATCTAAGCATAAATAAGGATGGATCGCAAGTCTCATTTCTCATAGATGCGGATACCACTAACACCACACCTCGAAAATATGATCTGTACCTATGGCAACAGGGAAAAAACAATGCTCAGAAGATTGCTGACAGCAGTAAGAATTTCATCCCAGAAGGATGGCAGATAAGTAATAATGGTGTCACAAGATTCTCTGAAGATAACAGCAAGCTCTATTTTAATATCGCTCCTATCCAAATGCAAGAAGATAGCACTATCATAGAAGATGATAAAGCTGTAGTGGAGATATGGAACTATCAAGATCCACTGCTCTATACTATGCAAAACAAAAGATCTAAAAGAGAAAAAGAAAAAACCTATTCGGTGGTCTATCATATTTCTAAAAAGAAATTCGTCAAGCTGAATGACACAGTAGACCCCGAACAATCTATAGATACAAAAAACAATTCTAAATACATCATCAGCTATAACGAGATACCCTACCAGAAAAATATATCATGGAAAGGCTATGCATACAAGGATCTATATCTGACAAATATAGAGAATGGCGATAAAGAAAAAATCGCAACAAAAATTGATGGCAATCCCAGCTTATCACCTAAGGGAAAATACATAACATGGTACTCTCGTGAGGATACAACGTGGGTAAGCTATAATATCAAAAAGAAAAAAAGAACGATACTAACGAAAGGTAAATTCTATAACGAAAAAGATGACAGACCCACATTCCCAAGTCGCAGTGGACCATTAGAGTGGATAGGTGATGACAAATCTGTACTTCTATATGATCACTATGACTTATGGATAACAAAGCCCGGAGGAGGATCTACGCCTTTTAATCTAACTAATGGAAGAGAAAAAAATATCAGATACAGACATGTAAGAATAGACAGAGACATCAGACATCTTCCTGCTGACACCACGATACTTCTTAAGTCATTTAATGATATAAGCAAAGAGTCAGGATATGCTTATCTAAACCTAAAGACTAAAACTCTAACACCAATAGAGTCAGGTCCATATAACTATACTACCAGAATTACTAAGGCAGAAAAGAGTGACGACCTACTATATACAAAAGAGAATTTCAACACGTACCCAAATCTGATTCTCACCAATACAAACTTCCAAAATCAAAAGATCATAACAGATATAAATCCCCAACAATCAGAGTATAAATGGGGAGATATCAAACTTGTAGAATGGAGTGACAAAAATGGCAAAAACAAAAATGGCTTACTCGTAACGCCGCAAGATTTTGACCCTAATAAGAAATATCCTATGATGGTCAACTTCTACGAAAAATCATCAGATAGACTCTATAACCATCGAGCCCCCTACCCTCATAGATCAACTATCAACTACAGTTACTGGGCTAACAAGGGCTATCTCATATTTAATCCTGATATCGATTATACTGAGGGACAACCTGGTAAGAATGCATTAGATGATGTCACACTTGGCGTACAAGCAATGATAGATCGAGGCTTCGTAGATAAAGACAGAATCGGTATACAAGGTCATAGCTGGGGTGGCTATCAGATAGCACACATCATCACTAAGACGGACATGTTCCGCTGTGCAGCTGCAGGAGCTCCCGTGGTCAATATGGTAAGTGCATACGGCGGTATACGTTGGGGTACTGGTATGAGTAGAATGTTCCAGTACGAACGGACTCAGAGTAGACTGGGTGCTACCCTCTGGGAAAAACCAGAGCTCTATCTTGAGAACTCACCTATATTTAATATAGATAAAATCAATACGCCAGTCTTGATATTACATAATGACAAAGATGGTGCAGTACCATGGTATCAAGGTATAGAATTCTTCGTAGGAATGAGAAGATTAGGCAAGCCCGCTTGGATGCTTAATTATAACGACGAGCCACACTGGCCTCTCAAGAGAGCTAATAGATTAGACTTCAATATCCGATTAGAGCAATTCTTTGATCATTATCTCAAGGATGCTCCTATGCCCCTATGGATGTCTAAAGGTGTGCCTGCTGTAGAAAAAGGAATCAATTATGGATTAGAGTTAGAGAGTAAATGATAATCTAATTATCACCCTCAAACTCATCTTCGAATCCTGGCTCTGCTAAGACCTTCTCAAGCTTAGCTTTGTCAGCTGCTACCTTAGACGGTAATGGTTGATTATATACGTTACAATCAGATTCTAAGATCTCGCCATCTGGGATTTTGAAAATAGCTCCCTTGTTAAGCTTAATAGCAGGATCTTCTTCTAATTCCTTCATAAGGTCAAGATAATATGGTCTTGCCATTCTACCACCGTAACCATATTCCTTAGTAAGGAATCTTATCCATGAGTTCTCGCCACCGACCCAAGTTCCTATCACTAACTCAGGAGATATACCCATAAACCAACCATCTACAAAATCATTAGTCGTTCCAGTCTTACCACCAAATTGTGACTTTAATAAGTATTTCTGATTACTTGCTGCGTGCTCCAATAAATTAACAACAGCATAATTGTATGTCTCATCCAAGACTCTTCTCTGGTCAGATATAGGCGAGTATATGAGCTTACCGTTTTTATCTTCTATTCTTAGAATAAAAGTCGGCTCATTATATATGCCATTATTAGCAAATGTAGAATAGGCACCGGTCATCTCTAATACTGTAAGCTCAGGCGTTCCTAATACTATAGATGGATATGGTGGCACCTTTTCCTTAGGGATGCCCAGATTTTCCGCAAGCTCTCTTATCAATTCTACATTACCTAATTGTGATATAAGATAAGCAGAAATAGAATTTTTTGACTGTTTGAGTGCATCTTTAAGAGTCAACATGTCAGAAGAATACTTACCATTAGCATTATCTGGGTACCATGCTTTCTGCAATCCGAAGTTAGGCTCATTAGCAGGAATCCCATGTCGTATATCTTGGACTTTATCGCAAGGTGAAATGCCCTGTTGTGCTATAACCGTAGCATATAATAATGTCTTAAAGGTAGACCCTA
>CALLAG010000311.1 GCA_938002705.1 uncultured Saprospiraceae bacterium
ATTGACATTAATCAGTTCTAATCCTATCTTGTGTAACTCATTACCGACATTACTGTATACAGAATCTACGAACTTATCTCTGTCTGTATTCAATTCTTCGATATCCATATTAGCTATAACTAATCTCATCTGCCCCATTATTATGTCATGTGCCAGTGACCTTATCTCAGGCTGCTCTAAGCCCAATAGTCTTTCTGCCGCAGCGATCATCAGATTGGGCTTATTACTTACACCCACGGTAAATTGTGCAGGGACTGATACTCTAATGTTCTGCTTAGATAGTGCATCTTGCAGATTGACATCGATACTTATAGGCTTAAGATCGAGATATCTATAATCTTGTATTACCGGCCATACAAAAGTTGCACCACCGGCATAGCAACTTGCAGACTGTTCTCCACCGGTCTTACCATATACGACTAATATCTTATCGGAAGGACAACGACGGTATCTGCTAATGAAAAACAGGAGTAACAGTAAGCAGATGAACAGCACAAAGCCTCCTAAAATTAAATATTCCATACGAGTTGATTTATTAAGTTAATGATTTGATTCAGATTCTACATAGACAAAATCGCCTTCTATATCGACTACAGTTATCGGTGTGCCCGTTGTTATTTCATTCAGTTCTTTTGACTTCGCTTTTATCTCACGATTGACGCCATTGATCTCTATATTAACGATGCCATTGCCACTTGCGGGTATACGTAAGTAGACTTGCCCCTTAGCGAACATAGCGTCTTCCATCGACCAGTTGACATTTTCTTGATTTCTGAGTAGTAATTTAAATAATTGGCTGAGTATAAAAAAGGCGACAAGGCCGCTTACAACACCTATTCCTGCTGCGATAGCGGGATTCTGCTCTGAGCCCAGCATAATCTTCATAACCCATGACCCGACAGATACAAATGTCAGCAAACCTTTAATGATCCCTATGCCACCTGCATCGCTGTCAAAATCAGCAGATCCTACCTCAGTATCTATATCTAATCCACCTACGAATGACAGCAGAAAGAGCAAAATAAGAAGCCCTCCAGAAAAGATTGAGACCCAGGTCAGAATTGTGATCATGATGTTAGCATTTAGTTAGAAACCAGTACATATAGAACTATATAATCAGGACATAAGGTTCCCGTTATTACAGTAGCTCGTCCATGAATATAGGGCTTTTATCGAAAAAGAGGAAATGTATCTGTCAGTTACATTTATAAATAATTTGAGCTAAGAATAAGTAACTCAAATCTTACTTATAATGTCGAGGAAAAACTATTCCTCCGAAGCATGATAGGTATTCCTTTTAGTTAAAACAGTAAAACCAAAACCATAATAATGATTATCACGAGGCACATCTCTGACTACTTGATTTAAACCATAATATGCTTTTAAACCTAACGATATAATCGATTTCTCAACTTTGAAGGACCTTCCTATTGTTAGAAATATTGGATATGTTATCTTATTAAATTCACCTCCATTCAGTCTTTCATCTTCTACCATCGATTCATTATCGCCATTTGTTAAGAAGGTTTTCCGTTTCAGCTTATTAGAAATATTAAATCCAACTCCTATTTCAGGAAAAACATAGTAGTTTCCGATATTGATATTGACACCAATAGGAATAACTACATAATTATAATTGTGTTGGAGCTTGATTTTCTCAATACCAAGCTGCCCTCCAAGTTCGACCTCTTCTTGCTCACCTGTATTCAGATACCCTATACCAATAGTTGGACTGAATCTACTTTTTGATTGATACTCTAGCCTTAAAACAGAATGAGCACTTTTTTCAAATTTCTCGTCTACAACGGCATTTGAAAGTCTTGACCAATTAGAAGAAAATTCAGCACCTAAGGATATCTTGCCGTTTTGACTTTGTAGACTATAAGTGATCAAAATCGAATAAGCAAATATTGAAATTATAAATCTGAATACATTCATCCTTTAGTTTTATATCATACGAATCACTTGCACATAATAGAGATAAACAAGCCGAGTAGATTATTACTCCGCTCCTAAGTTAATTATTTTCTTAGAATAAATGCGGCTCTTAGAAAATGCTTTGAGATAATACACTCCTAATTCTAAATGAGATAAATCAAGCTCGCTACTATCTGAACTATTATGGTATTCGACTAATCTCCCATTGACATCATATATCGCAACAGACATAAGAGGCTCATCGGAATTAATTGTAACAATATCGTGAAATGGATTAGGGAAGACGTCAATATCTTGACTCTGAACTAACTCCTTAGTACTCGTTGTTACATTGGCATCTATAGGGCTTCCATATATATTAAACATATAATCACTGCCAGGTATCGTCACTCGAACATCATCAGGATGCTGGAGTATCACCAACATAGTTGTATCTTCCGAAAAACTTTGCACAGGAGCAACTTGCTCCATTATCTGTTGATTGTAAGTGATATAGAATGGACCTCCTAATTGAAAATTAGATGTGTATATACTCGCAAGATTAACATCGGTAAATGATAGATTCTGCAAACTAAAATCTACTCCGTAAACATATAACTCATCGAAGGGAGCACCTGAGATCAATGTATCACTGAGATAATTAATATTGAAATAATCCAACTGAGTGTATGCTCTCTGCGGTGCAAATTGCTGACCAGCAGTATAAACTCTAAAGAAAGCATTGTCAGTAATATTCTCGATGACATACTGACCTGCGGTAAGAAACATGGAATCATTCATGACTTGCAACTTATCAGAAAAAGCAAATTCCTCTACTTCTTTTTCAAAGACTTGAATTAGGGAATCAATCTCATAATCATAGATTCTAAAACCAGTATCTAAATGCTCCATGATATAGGCCTCAGAATTATAGTCATCAACTTGATCGAGTGATTCGATATCAAAAGGCACATCTAACTGATGCAACAATGTAGAAAAGTCTTTACTATAAATTAGAACTTCTTTATCTTCTGTCAATAACCAATTGTCACCATTGATGACTTT
>CALLAG010000312.1 GCA_938002705.1 uncultured Saprospiraceae bacterium
CCTCCTAAGGTACAGTCCTCTATGATCGTACTCAGACGTAGAGACGATTATGGTATTGATTGTGATGTGAAGACATTCAGCCAAGTTATAAGAATGGCATATGGGCAGCGCAGAAAAAAAATGAGAAATACTCTAAAAAGCCTCATGGGAGATGCTGATCACCCACTCTTACAGAAGAGGCCAGAAGAACTTAGCGTTGACGAATTCGTTATCCTTACTAAAATAGCAGAAAGCAAAAAACAAGAAATATGAGCTTAGAATCAAGATTAATGACTGACCTTAAAGAAGCAATGAAAGCTAAGGATCAAGCAGCATTAAGATCTATAAGAGCGGCCAAAGCGGCCATAATTTTATTAAAAACTGATGGCACTGGCAAAGAGATAGACGAAAGTGGTGAAATTAAGCTCATCCAAAAACTCGTAAAACAAAGACAAGATTCTCTTGAGATATTCGAAAAACAAGAAAGAGAAGATCTTGCTGTAAAGGAGCGAGAAGAAATCGCAGTCTTACAAAAATATCTACCACAACAACTATCTGAAGCTGAACTGACACCGATTATAAAAGCTATTATAGAAAAAACCGGTGCCTCAGGAATGAAGGATATGGGTAAGATCATGGGTATGGCCTCTGGGCAACTCTCAGGTCAAGCCGATGGCAAGACCATAAGTACTATTGTCAAAAAGTTATTATCATAGTCAGTATCTTACTATGAACATAGATTATTACATTAATCAATTAAGGTGTAATAGAGATATACTCCTGTCATTATACAAGAGTATAGATCCTGTAATGGTACAATGGAGCCAAGATCAGAATAGCTGGTCACCGCTACATATAGTATGTCATATGGTCGATGAAGAAAAATATGACTTCAGATATAGAGCCCTGCACATACTCGAACAACCTGACAAGCTTCTTCCATCCATAGATCCGTTAAGTTGGATTATAGACAACTCATATAACGAACAAGATTATTACGATAAGATTAAAGAGTTTCAGCAAGAGAGAAATATCTCTATCGGTCTACTAAGTCAATTAAAGTCTTCAGATGACAGGTGGAATAACACCTACGAGCATTCTCACTTCGGTGTAATAAATTCAGAATATTATCTAAAAAACTGGTTAGCTCATGACCTCCTACACATCAAACAGATGACCAGATTAAGGTATGACTTCCTTTCCATACAAGATGATATACCAGTAGAATATGCTGGTACTTGGACATAAAAAAAGCTGGTCAATTTCTTGACCAGCTATCTAAATATATTCTTGAATTACTAAGGTTGATTATCTCTTAGTAAATTTCATTACGTTCTGTCCTTTATCAGACTGTATAGTAATCATATACATACCTGATGCAAGATCTTCTACATTATAGTTAGTAGATAATTGAGTATTAGAGTAAGAACCTAATGATCTTACAACCTTACCATAGATATCTACAATAGCTATATTGTAATCAGTTACTTCTGAGAAGTTTAATTCTACATTAAGTGTCTCAGCAACTGGATTAGGATATACTTTAGAACCTTCTAATTCTGTGATCGCTTCTACACCTGTAGTCATCTCAGCATTAACAAGTACATCTGTAGATCCACCAAAGTTTACGCCTTCACCAGTCCATCCTGTGATCTGACCAGCAGCATTTAAGATAAATTCATTATCCTTAACAACATTACCCCATTGGTCAAATACTTCAATCCCTGGAGGATTGTTAACATTAGCTACTAATGCATTAGTTAATGTACCTAATCCATCACCGTAAGAATCATTAATAGTAAATGTCAAACATGATACATCACTAGAAATAGATAACTCATATTCGTGAGAAGTGTTAGCATCTGCTCCACCACCTCCGAATGCATCTGGACCAGCTGCGTAAGGACCTACTGCTAATAACTCATTACCCATATCATCAGATACTGACCAAGAAGTTTCTGCAGCGTATTGATCTGTAGTGAAAACTATAGTCATAGTTTCTGTAGCAACTTGGAATTTACCAGCGTTTCCAGAGACTAATCCAAATGATCCAGAAGTTCCATTGATAGAACTACCAACAACTTCAACCTGTGCACCTTCAGTCAATACAAATCCAGGTACTGTTATAGTTGTAGTTTCAAAAGAACCTAAAGGCATACCATCATACTCTATGGTATTAACAACATCACCATTAACTATTACATCAAGAGACATAGTAGTTATATCTAATTGTGTAGGGTTAAAAATCTCTATCTCAGCATCATCAGTTGTTAAATCAAAACAAAAATCAGATAATCCTAATTCTCCTGTTAGATTTAAAGCAGGATCAGATGTCACACCGAATGCATTTAACCAAAATTCTTCGTCAGTTCTTGGGTTAGGAGATAATGTACCTAACTCTACAAGCTTACCTGAAGGCTGTATCATATATAATGATGGCCAGTAACTTATAGGTAATGCATTAAGAGCTTCGGGGCTTTGGATTAAGCTGTAGTTAAGCGCTTCTCCTGTAGCGGCGTTAGTTGTCCAGTTACCTAAAGATGTAGTTGCAGCACTACCTCCAGCTACTTCCATAAAAAGAAGCGACTCTGCAGTAGATGCATCAGCTTCTATTCCTAAGATTCTAATCTGATCTGTTCCGTTAGGACCATATCTCTCGTTCATATCTTCTAAGTATCCGCTTGTGTGAAATGACCAACAAGGAGGGCACCATGTAGCGAATAAATCAACTACTACTACTTTTCCTTCATCTAACCAAGCTTGTACATCTACAGCTTCGTCAGAATTTACATCTAGACCAGTTATATTACCTGAAAAATCAGACCCTGGTGCTAGTTGTGCAAAAGAGAATAGTGCTGTAATGCAAAATGAGAGCGTTAAAAGTAAATTTCTTTTCATTTAAGTATTTTTTAAATATGGATTAATTCAATTAATATAATTTCTTACGTCTCTAAGATAAAAGAATTCTGAACTTTCATAACAATGATAGACGATTAATAATAAGCTCAGAAAAGACATTTTGAGTCAATAATTTTTAGAAGTCTATTTTTCGGGGCTCTCAGGGGTAAATTAACGTCATATGGCATAAAATAATATGTTTATTTTAACCGCTATTTGCTCAGAAAGAAGACAATACCAGTCTATCCATTCCATATTTCCCATCAAGATAGGCTGCCAAATACTCTTGTTCTGATTGTCCAGGAGTAGGTATAAGTTTCGCTTTTTTACTTAGAGTATAGTAATCCATTATAGACGTATATCCTGATCTACTGATTATCGTTTTTGATTGTAATATGATCTGATTAAGTGTCTTGGCATTAGCTCGATCGATGATTTTTATATTCGGGTTATTGATAGTTAATGCCTCTGCATTTTGTGTCCCTCTTATGAGCACAATATTTTCAGAAGAATTTTTGATCTTACTTACAATATGTGTTTCTAATTTTGTTCGTGCAGGTTCTGGACCTGACAGAATATAAGCTTTATCGTATTTGATGCTTAAGTCTATTTTTTTGAATCTTGATACGGCACCTATGTAGAGCTTGTTCTTAATCTTACTGCTTTTGCTTAATGCTCCGCTTAGTCTATGGTCCTCATAATCAGGAACAATACACAAGTCAAAGGCATTCAATAATAGGTTATTTATCATATTCAGTCCCCATCTGATCACAGAGTTGCTACTCTGTAGTGTGAGTTGGTGTGATATGATATAATTAGTAATACCAGAATGCCTGAACCCGAACCTACTGTCAGATATAATGAGATCTATATCATTGTCTTTGATTATCTGCTTGGCTTTATAGTACTCTGATATTATTGCACTGAGCACGTTAGGCACATTCATAACGACTATAGACCATAGCGTAGCACCTACATATCTAACATTGTACGCTGGAAGTGTGAGAAATTTTAATGTAGGAAATTCTTCTTGAAGCAACTCCAGTGCTTCTCCATCTGAGGCGATCGTTACTTGCTTACCTTCAGATATTAAGTAATTAATTATAGGTATACATCTAGTCGCATGACCTAATCCCCAATTAAGTGGTGCTACCATTACATGACGGATATCAGAGCTGATAACTTGATTTAACTTAATCCTATGATCTTCCACTGATATCGTTGTGAGCTATAACTGATATGTAGAGCTTATCGATTGTAATTAATATCGATATAATATCAGGGATACCTAATTAATCCCCGATTCTTATCTCGTCATTAAATTTATTATAAAACTTATACTCTGTCAATAAAAAATCAGAGTCTTGCTGGAGTTTTATCCACTTCTTGTGCTTCCAGAACCAAGTCATCTGTTTATTTACGATACCTTTTTTGAGGTAAGAATAGACGAATGGATTGACCTTAAGTGTCATATTCATCTTAGGAAATGCTTCTACTACGAGATTTACATTCCGCTCTATCTCATCAGGTAGCAGTTGAGTGGGTTCTATCTGTCCACTACCATTACAAGATGGGCAGACTTCCATCGTATTTATCTTAAGTTCTGGCTTTACCCTCTGTCTTGTAATCTGTGTAAGACCAAATTTACTTAACGGTAATACTGTATGCTGAGCACGATCTTCGTGCATGAACTCTTTCATCTTAGTATATAGAAGCGCTTTATTTTCTTTCTTACGCATATCTATAAAATCGATGATAATGAGTCCACCTAGATCACGCAATCTCAGTTGTCTTGCTATTTCCTTTGCAGCTTCAAGGTTAACTTTAAGTGCTGATGATTCTTGATCGGTTTTTTGAGTTTTGGGCCCACTATTCACGTCTATGACGTGCATCGCTTCTGTATTTTCGATTACAAGATAAGCTCCACTTGACATAGTGGGTGTCTTGCTGAATGCAGATTTTATTTGCTTCTTGACACCATAATTTTCGAATATAGGTCTCTTACCCTTGTAGTGATGCACAATCTTAGCAGATTCAGGGGCTACGTTAGATAAGTAGGTTTTGACACTTTCATATAAGTCTTTGTCATTGACTATTATTTTGTTGAAAGAGTCATTAAGAATATCACGCAGTAGACCTTTGGTTTTGTCTACTTCGCCTAATATTTTGCCTGGCTTACTATTGGATTTCTTAAGTTCTTCTGCGATTGTTTTCCATCGATTTGTTAAGTTACTTACCTCGTCGTGTAGGTCGGCAACTTTTTTGCCCTCAGCAGCTGTACGTATGATAAATCCAAAGTTCTTTGGCTTTATACTTTCGATAAGAACTTTAAGTCGGTTTCTTTCTTCTGGGCTGACTATCTTCTTGGATACAGAGATTGTATTCCGGAAGGGTGTCATTACTATGAATCTGCCAGGTAGGTTGATCTCACATGTCAGTCTTGGTCCTTTTGTAGATATTGGTTCTTTGAGAATCTGAGCCAGCACATATTGTCGCTTAGCAAAGACCTTATCTATTTTACCATTCTTCTCATTGTCAGGCTCCATTTCGAACTGGTCAAGGAGGTGGCCTTTCAACTGATTGTTGACTAATTGTTTGGTAAATTTCTGAACGGACTTGATCTGAGGACCTAAGTCGGTATAATGAAGGAAGGCGTCCTTCCTCTTACCCACATCTAAGAAAGCTGCATTTAATCCAGGTCTAAGCATTTTCACTTGCCCCAGAAATATATCGCCTACTGAGAACTCTACATCGTTAGACTGTGTATGTAATTCTAGTAGTTTTCGGTCTTCTATAAGCGCAATCTCTACGCTTGTGGGACTTGAATTAACTAATAACTCCTTGTCCAAAGCCTATATTTTTATGGACCTGCAGTAATAGATATCATTCTTAATTGCAGAATAATACATCCCATATAATTACGCAATTACTACTCAATGTATAACCACTGAATAGTAATTGTATATATCATAACCAGACTTGTAGGACTACAGATACCTATTTAATAATTATCTGTTCTTTTTCTTGTGTCTATTCTTACGTAATCTCTTTTTTCTCTTGTGAGTAGAGATCTTATGACGTTTTCTTTTTTTACCGCAAGGCATATATTCTAATTTTTATTTGTGTCGCAATTAATTTGAGCTTCCATAGCTTTCTTTTCATCTCCTGACTTCCTGTAAGCTATGGCCAGTAGGCAATAAGCTGCTGTATAGTCTTTCTTGACCTCCACCGCTTTAGCCAATCTACTAACAGCTTTATCTATCTGATTAGTTCCAAGAGCTAATCTTCCTAGCTGATATAATACTGAAGGATCATTAGGATACTTCTTATTGAGATCTATTAACATTAAGATTCCCTTCATAGGGTTCTCTTGGTCTTGCACGTCTACATAACTTAATGCAAGATTAATCTTATTGTCAATGTTGTCCTCATCTAATTCAATAGCTTTGTCATAGGCATTTCTGCTTTTATTGACAGCGTATTTCTTCTGTAGGTCTTCATCACTCTTCTGTACAGCCAGCGAATATGTTGTCGCCGCTATACTCCATGCTTCTCCTGAGTTCTCCATCTTAGCAATCTGCTCTGCATAGAAGGCTGATGATAATGGAAAGCCTGCAGCATACCATAATGAAGCCAATTCTTTAAATCCTTCTATTTTCTCTTCATCAACGGAAGCTTCTGTTATAGTTCTCTCTACATTCATAATGTCATTAGAGATCGCTGGTGGCAGTAGTTCTTTGTTGTTTCTGATATATCTGTCTATATCTATGAGTTCAATTTTTTCGGCCCTAGACTTTTCTATGCCTTCTTGTTTGTTACTTTTAGTATCGCATCCGAAGTAGAGTGTAGCTAATAGTGCCAAAAACACTACTACAGTCACCCACTGCGCTTTGTTAAGACTTAGCATCATCGCTTCCAGAATCTGGTAACGAATGTACTTTATCCTTTACCTGGTCTATAAATATCTTAGCTGGCTTAAATGCAGGTATATAATGCTCTGGAATCTCAATAGCCGTATTCTGCTTAATGTGTCTTCCTATTTTCTTTGCTCTCTTCTTAATGACAAATGAGCCAAAACCTCTGATATATACATTCTCGCCTGCAGCTAGAGACTCCTTCACTTCAGTAAAAAACTCCTCCAAAGCGACTAATACGTCCACTTTTGGAACACCTGTTTTTTCTGCTATCGTATTTACTAAATCAGCTTTTCTCATTTATTCCTAATTTGTTGATTAATAAGTGTTTATACACCTTTTGAGAGAAAGGAGTGCAAATGTCGGTAAAATTATCGTTACTCGAAACTATTATTCTTCTTTTTTGGTCTTTTAAATCAATATTACAAAATATGGGCATAATATGCTCTTTTTCAGCCTAATAGAAAGTTTTGACTATGGCACAATCTTTTCTTTACATATGTCTCAGAATATTATCTTAATTATAATTCAAACAAAGCTCATATGGTGTTATCAATGACAGGTTATGGTCAGTCGATGAAAGAAAGCGGTGACAAGGTCTATAGATTTGAAATTAAATCTCTCAACGGAAAGACTACTGACATCAGATTCAAATCGTCTACCCCTCTTATGAATAAAGAACTCGAGCTAAGGAGGATTATCTTAGATAAAGGCATCAGAGGAAAATTTGACGCAAGTCTATCCATAGAAAATATGGGGACCGGAGAAGATCAATTCCTTAATAAAGGTCTTATGGCAAGCTACTTCAGAGAGCTTAAAGGCTTCTCAGAAGAAATGGGCATAGATAAAGGAGACATCCTGCAGTCTATAATACGTCTACCTAATATTCTGCAGAATACAGACAAACCACTCGATGATGAAGAATGGACTATAATAAAATCTCTCGCCATAGAGGCCGTAGACAAACTCAATAACTTCAGAACTCAAGAAGGTGCTTCTATATATGAGGATGCTACCTCCAAAGTGAAAATTATACAAAACTTATTATCAGATATAGAACCCCACGAAGAAAAGCGGGTCACAGCTCTGAGAGAACGTATCCAGAAAAATCTAAATCAACATATGTCTAAGGAAAACGTTGATGAAAATAGATTCGAACAAGAGATAATTTTCTACCTAGAAAAATTAGATATTAACGAAGAAAAAAGCAGATTAAGCCAGCATTGTAATTACTTCCTACAAGAGATAGATAATGACACTAATGCACTGAAAGGCAAAAAACTTTCTTTCATATCTCAAGAAATGGGCAGAGAAATAAATACACTCGGAGCTAAGGCTCAGAACTCTGACATACAGCAAGTCGTTGTCCAGATGAAAGACGAATTAGAAAAAATAAAAGAACAGTTACTAAACATATTATAATTGGCATCTAAAGACACATATGACATGATCGTATTCACTGCTCCATCGGGGGCAGGAAAGACGACTATAGTAAGGCATCTGCTCTCTAAATATTCTGACCTATTACAGTTCTCTATATCTGCTACGACACGATCTATGAGAGCACATGAGCAAGAGGGTTCTGATTATTATTTTCTCACTAAAGAGAGCTTCCAGGAGAAAATAGATAATAATGAATTCATAGAATGGGAAGAAGTATATTCAGATCAGTATTACGGAACACTACAATCTGAAGTTGAAAGAATAAAAGAATTAGGTAAAAAAATAATTTTTGATATCGATGTGCATGGTGCTGAGAACATCAAAGCTAAATACGGCGATCGGTGCTTAACAGTATTTGTCAAGCCACCATCATTCGTAGAGCTTGTCAAAAGGTTAACCAATAGGAATACTGAAGATAAAGACAGCTTCAAAAAAAGAATACGTAGAATCAAAAAGGAGCTTCTGTTCGAAAATTCATTTGATTTAGTATTATTAAACGATGTATTACAAGAGACACTTGACAACGCAGAAAAACTCATCATAGAAAACTTTGAAGTTTAATGACAGTAGAGACAAAGACAACAGAGGGTATTACTATAAGGATAGGTTCGTATTACGAAACTGCATCTTCAAGGCCTCTTAATCAATATTTTGCATTTACATACGTAGTGGAGATAGAGAACACAAGCTCATTCGAGGTACAGCTAATGAGAAGATTCTGGCATATAAAAGATGCCAATCTCGATGTCAAAGAAGTAGAAGGATCAGGCATCATAGGTAAGCAGCCTATCATCAAACCTGGCGAATTATATAATTATTCTTCTTGGTGTCCCTTAGCTACTGCTATGGGCAAAATGGCTGGATACTATACAATGCGTCGATTAATGGATAACTCCACATTCAAAGCTTACATTCCTGAATTCCAACTAATCGCGGATTATATTAATAACTAATCATTCAGCACGGTACGACAAATTAAAATTAGCAAAATAGACAGTCCAAATATTATGCAAGCATAGCTGCAACTTTGAGCCTTAAATTTTATTTAGATTTGTAGAATAAGTTTACTGAACAGTGCATTTAGATTACACGATTTTTTTCTTGAACACAGAGGTTAAATCGGCCTTAGTCATTTTAGGTAAATCAGTTATTTATAGCGTTAAAAACAATGGCCTTGTCTGACGACCGAAGGGAGGAGTTGGCGCTTGTTTAGCTATCAATAGCTGATTTGCCGTAAAGAAATGAGTAAAGCCTTGACTTTTTTGTCTCGTTTTTGTGTCAAGACAAAAATGAGAGCCCTCCGGCGAGGAAAATGCAAAAACAACAAAAGTCAATTGGTTATTAATCTCAAATTCTTAAGTATGGAAAGTGAACTCTCGAGTAGTAACGACGATAACGTACAATGTCAAATATAACTTTCATTTATAGAGTAATCTTAGTAATAAAACTAAGTAATA
>CALLAG010000313.1 GCA_938002705.1 uncultured Saprospiraceae bacterium
TCTTGTAATGCTATATATATTCTATCGCCGATAAGAGCCAGTGCTTCCGTATCATAATT
The DNA here is from genome assembly GCA_938002705.1 of uncultured Saprospiraceae bacterium. Classification (GTDB taxonomy): domain Bacteria; phylum Bacteroidota; class Bacteroidia; order Chitinophagales; family Saprospiraceae; genus RFSX01. The sequence goes on from CALLAG010000313.1 coordinate 60, forward strand.
ATCAGGTAAGCTATCTGACAATGGTGTCCATGATGAGAATGCATTAGGAAAACGCTCATTCTTATAGTCTAAAATGTAACTGACATCCTCGCTTTCCATGACAAGGTAATCTTCATTACCAGCTATACTATTGATCCGTCTACTCGCATCGAGTGTAAACCCAAATTCTAAATCCTTAAGATTATACTGCACCACTCCAAAGCCCGTAGCGAAGTATGCCCAGTTCTCGTTCTGTATGAAGACATCATTGATCTTACGATCGACGAAGTTATTATTATCACTTATATCGAATACTCCTATTATCTCATTACCTCTGACGATATCTATGACACTGTTATCATAAGCTATGATAAGTTGATCATTGAACTTGTCATATTCTATGTTGCTGATACCTGTCTCTGATAAGCCTTCGACTTTAGATATGTACTCTATAGACGCGTCTTCTTTGTCTATTGTAAATATGGATAAGTCCGTAGCATATATGATCTTATCATCACTCTGCGTGACATACTTAGCTGCGTTATGAGGAAGGTAGGACTTCCACTCTCCTATACCTATATCACTTTGGGCAATTATAGATTGACTTATTAGTATAAATGAAAGTAGAAGTAGCGCTTTGTTCATTGTTATAAATATACAGATAATGGAACGGATCAATTATAGACATTATTGGCTTGGTGGATGGGTATAGGTCCTTATACTCATCACATTTTCATATATACTGTCGGGGACCAGATATCTTATGGATCGCTTAGCAGCTATTTCCGATCTTATGTATGACGAAGATATATTCATCATAGGTGCATCAAAGATGTGGATATTAGGGTGTGAAGCTATATCTGGTAGCTCATGTGTAGGTCTCTGATATACCAATATATCGTGGTTCTCTAAGAGGAGATTGTAGTTTTTCCACTTATGGAAGTTATACAGATTATCGCCACCCATTATGAGGCTGAATGTATACCTGGGATACTTCTCCTTAAGGTAAGTCAGCGTATCGATTGTATAAGAGGGAATAGGAAGGCTAAATTCTATATCAGAAGCAGATATCAGGTCATGGTCACCTATCGCTTTTGTTATAAGATTTAACCGATCATAATCATTAGCCAGTGATTTCTTCTCTTTATGTGGATTATGAGGTGACACGACCATCCATAGCTTATCGATATCAGCATGAGATATCATATGATTAGCTATGACCATGTGTCCTACATGGACAGGATTAAATGATCCAAAAAATAATCCTATTCTCATAAGGAATATTTGTGGGCTGATTAATGATTCATCATCACAGGCATCAAGAGCATCACTAATTTCTCTTGACCATCTTGTGATGCAGGATATAAGATTCCAGCTTTATTAGGTGTAGATAATTCTAATATAACCTCATCAGAATTGACCACCCCGAGCATCTCACTTAAGAACTTAGCATTGAACCCTATAGTTATCGGATCTCCTTCATACTTGCAACTTACCTCTTCTGTGGCTTCATTAGAGAAGTCTAGATCCTGAGCCATGATCGTCATGACGTTGTCTGCTATAGAGAAGTTAGCCTGATTAGTCGTCTTACTTGAGTATATCACTAATCTTCTGAGGGAATTAAGAAAGTCTCCTCTATTAAGTGTGACGATCTTATCATTATTGACAGGGATAACTGCATCGTAGTCTGGATACTTGGCATCTATAAGTCTACTTATAACGAGTGTATCGCCTATCTTAAAGAATACATTTTTACTATTGAATGATATTTGGCATTTTTCTTCGTCAGATATACTTAAGGCATTTTTGAATACATTCAAGCCCTTCTTAGGTATGACTATAGATTCTGTGAGCTCACTTGTGATACCTCCTACGGTATACTTCACAAGCTTATGCGCATCTGTAGCTACGAATATCACTTTGTTGAAGTCAAGGTGCATTAATACACCCATCATTGCGAGTCGGAGCTCATCTGAGCTTGCCGCAAATATTGTATTGCTGATGGCCTTAGCTAAGACATCACTGTCTAGTTCTATTTCATTACTATTCTCTTCTATCGGAGTATCTGGATAATCCTCAGGAGTATCTCCTGATAGCTTATATTCTCCATATGCTGACACGAGAGTGATAGCGTAATTATCAGCATTCATCTGAAATTTGATAGGATGATCTGGAAGCGCCTTAAGCGTCTCTAATAATATCCTTGCTGGTACTGCTACTCTACCGTCTTCTGATCCTGCTACTGTAAGAGATGATATAATCGTCACCTCGAGATTAGTCGCTGAGATCGTTAACTCATTCTTAGTAAGTTCGAATAGAAAATCTTCAAGAATAGGCATAACAGGGTTAGAGCCTATGGCACCACCTGCAACTTGCAACTTTCTTAGTAGTTCGCTGGATGAAATCTCAAATATCATCTCTTAATTATCGTTTAATTTGCTGAAAATAGAAACACACAAAGTTAAGCTAAGACTTAGGAAAACCTAAATTTTATACATCATATAAAATTCAATCAAATATTCTTCAACTTTGCTGACTATTAGATAAGATGATTGATAGAAAAAAAGGCCCTCAGATACATACAGATTTCGATCTTTCTATAAAAGATGTAGAAACTTCCACATTGGCTAATGGAATAAGACTTATAGAGTTAAACACTGGTACTCAGGAGATTGTAAAAGTCGAATTAGTCCTAAAATGTGGTAGAATACATGAATCCAAAATAGGAGCTTCTAAGGCGGCTATACTACTCATGCGAGAGGGGTCTGCCTCTATGGACTCCAGTGCACTGGCCTATGCCTATGATTACTATGGTGCATCTGTCAAGCTAAGCCCGGGCATGGAAGTCTCATCTATGAATCTGGTCTGTATGACTAAGTTCTTTGATAATCTCTGGCCTACCTGGATAGAGATGGTCCTTAATCCAAGCTATCCCGAAGAAGAAGTAGAAAAATTCAAGACAATACAGAGCCAAAAGCTAAAAAATCAACTGTCAAAAAATGAAGTGATCTCCTACAGGCTGGTCACTGAGAGAATATTCGGAAGTGAGCATCCTTACGGATATAATACGCAGCCAGAGCATATCATGTCTCTTACAAGAGAGGATATCATGGAGTTCTACGATAAGCAAGTCACTTTTGAAGATGCCATCGTTGTCGTCAGTGGCCGGTACAGTGATGCTATCCGTAAGCAGATCATAGATTCTATGTCTTCGATCCAGAAAAAATCTCATCAGGCCACACCCATATTCAATACCATTCAGCCGAAAGGCGAAACATTATACCAGAAAACAGACAACGAACTACAGGCCTCTATCAAGATGGGCTGTCCTATATTCGCCAGAAAACACCCTGATTACAGCGCCTTTAATTTTACTAATACAGTACTCGGAGGTTACTTCGGGTCACGTCTGATGACTAATATCCGCGAAGAAAAAGGTTATACCTATGGCATCTACTCTAGCCTGGACTGCTGGAGTGAGAGTGGGTTCTTCTACATATCTTCTGATGTAGGTAGCGATCTAGTAGAACCGACTATGGAAGAAATATTTAAAGAAATTAATATTCTAAAGAGTGAGCCTGTCTCGGATCAAGAGATTGATATGGTCAAAAATTACATCTTAGGACAAACACTAAATCTGATCGACGGACCATTCGCCACAGCTCAATTAGTCAAAAGCCTTCATATAAAAGATCTTAATACCGAAGACTTTCAAGAGCAAATAAATATCATCAAAAACATGAGCTCAGCGCAAGTTTTAGATATGTCAAATAAATATCTCGATATTAACAATTTTACCAACGTTATCGTGGGGGGAAATAAAACTTAATTGCGTAATATTACGACCTCATCGATATGACAATCGATAATCAGAGATACCTTCTTTTAAGTCAACTCCATCTGCAAGTTTTTTTTATCCCCCGATATACCAGAATTAGGTATAGTATTTGAATTGTATAATCTTTTTTAAAGCCGAATATCGTTGTAAATGGGACTTTTTAGTTTTTTCAGACAAGAATTGGCAGTTGATCTCGGGACAGCTAATACATTAATCGTGCAGAATGGTAAGGTCGTCATAGATCAGCCATCTATAGTCGCCGTCAATAGAATCACCGGTGAGGTCATCGCCGTAGGAGAGAAGGCTATGCAGATGCATGAGAAGACCCACAGTAACCTGATAACTATCAGGCCACTCAAGGATGGTGTCATCGCTGACTTCCAAGCTGCAGAAAGTCTTATACATGGCCTTATAGATATGATAGGGGAGAAACGTAAGTTCTTCTCTCACCTTAAGATGGTTATATGTATTCCTTCTGGAATCACAGAAGTAGAAAAACGTGCCGTATTTGACTCAGCTGATCACGTAGACTCTAAAGAGACTTATCTCATCCATGAGCCTATGGCCGCGGCATTAGGTATAGGTCTCGATGTACAAGCTCCTCAGGGTAACATGATCATCGATATAGGTGGAGGTACCACCGAGATAGCTGTGGTAGCCCTATCGGGTATAGTCACTGATCAGTCTATAAGAACTGCTGGTGACGAATTTACACAAGACATAATAGACTTCATGAAGCGTAAGCACAACCTCCTGATAGGTGAGCGTACTGCCGAAGAATTAAAAATAAGAGTAGGTTCTGCTATAGAAAATCTACTTGATCCACCTGACCCTATCGGAATTAATGGTCGAGATCTACTGACAGGAATCCCTAAGCAAGTGATGACAGATTATCTAGAGGTCGCAGAAGCACTGGATAAGTCTATCGCTAAGATAGAAGAAGCGGTGCTTAAGGCATTAGAAGATACACCTCCAGAATTAGCCTCAGATATATATCGTAACGGCATATACCTTACGGGTGGTGGAGCACTTCTAAGGGGTCTCGATGAGAGACTTGCTAAGAAGACTAAGCTTAATGTACACGTAGCTGATGATCCATTAAAAGCTGTAGTTAGAGGAACTGGTCTTGCTCTTAAGAATACGAGCCAATATCCATTCCTTATGGATAGACAAAGCCTATAGTCAGATACTGTCATCTACACTACTGGAATTGAGTTTTGTTTCAGCTTCCAGTAATTTAGATATTATGCTTGTCGCTTATGTTATAATTTTATCAATCTGATATATTTGTAGTAAATTCTGATTATGCGTAATATTATTTCTCTCCTCATAAGATATAGCGCATTTATCGTATTTCTCACTTTAGAGTGTCTCTCATTCTATCTTATCGTTAACTATAACAAGAGCCAGAAAGAAATCTGGGCCAATTCATCCAATATGTTTACTGGTGGTGTCAATTCTTATGTACAAGGCGTCGAAGACTTCTTTGCATTACAGAATAGAAACGACTCTCTACTGATAGAAAATGCTCAACTCCTAGAGACCATCATCAACTATAGAATTAACTCAAAAGATAATAGCTTCCAAGCATTTGAAGATTCTGATAGTACATCTAACTATAGCCTCATCCCATCAAGAGTATGCAGTAAGACAATCAATCTCAGGAATAATTATATGACCCTGTGCAAGGGAAGCAAAGACAGCATACAAGTAGGCATGGGAGTCCTTACTGAAGATGGCATCGCAGGTATAATAAGTCAAGTATCTCCTGACTTCAGTACCGTCCTGATGATCCTCAATAGCGAAAGCAGGACCAGTGCAAAGATTAAGGGTAAGAATTACTTTGGAAATTTGCTATGGCGCAAAAGTAATCCACTAATCATGACACTGACAGATGTGCCTAAGCATGCAGAAATAATGGTGGGTGATACAATCGTTACGAGTGGTTATTCTATCTCGTATCCTGAAGATGTATACATAGGCACCATAAGTGACTATAGCTTACGGGATGGTAGCAATAGTTATAGCATAGATGTACAGCTAGCAACAGACTTCTCTAAGACAGATTATGTATATGTCGTCTCGTATAAACTTGCCGATCAGAAAGAAGAACTGATAAGTACTGATGAATAGCGTATGGCAAAGAAATATAATACGAGGTCTATTCATAATAGCCTTACAACTACTGCTTCTTAAGAGGATAGATATCACCTTCGGTGATTTCAATTATATACACTTTACCATCTATAGTATCATTATTGTCCTACTACCTTATCAGATGAATAGGACAGGCATAGTTGTTATAGGCTTCCTTCTCGGAATCATAGTTGACATCTTCTATGATTCACTAGGGGTACATGCTGCAGCTACGACCTTGATCGCATATGCTCGCTACTTTATTCTTAATCTGATATCTCCTACAGAAGGGTATAATAAAGGTGGCCTTACGGCAAATAATTATGGTCTGCCGTGGTTCTTGACATATCTAAGTATCATGGTTCTGCTTCATCTTGTAACTTTATATAGTATAGAAGCATTTTCTTTCGTTTACTTAAAGGAGATTATTCTCAGATCTGTATTTAGTTTTATTGCTTCACTATTTTTTATAACTATAGGCACACTCATTTTTAATCCTAAATACTAATCGACACGTTGTAGCTATAGATGAATTCAAGACAAGTACCCATATTAGTCACTTTCATAGTAGGATCACTTATCCTCAGCTATAAGCTCCTGCAGTTACAAGTCATCGATGATAAGTATAAGAAACTTGCAGAGAGAACCATATTAGACAAGCAGACGATCTATCCTTCGAGAGGTCTCATCTATGATAGAAATGGACAACTTCTTACTTACAATAAGCCTATCTATGACATAGAAGCCATCTATAGAAACGTAGATCAGGACATGGATACAAGTCTGTTCTGTAGTCTACTAGGGATAGATAACAAAACCTTTAATGAGAGTCTAAATAAAAACTGGAAAGACAGAAGATATCATAAGTCTCTACCCTATACTTTCTTACCCAAAGTAGATCAACAAAAATTCTCACGGTTTCAAGAGCAGCTATTTAGATTTCCGGGATTCTATCCTGTAGTCAGAAATATAAGAGCCTATCCTCACGAGAGTGCCTCTCATGTCTTAGGCTATCTCAATGAGGTCGGTTCCGAAATGCTAAAAGAAGAAGATACACCCTATACGTCAGGCGACTATATAGGTGTGAAAGGGCTAGAAAAACAATATGAAAAAGAATTAAGAGGTACCAAAGGCGTTAAGTTTCTATTGCGAGATAATGTAGGTAGAGAAGTGTCCTCATTTGATGAAGGTAATCTTGATTCTCTAGCTACTCAAGGTACTGATATCTATACCTCTATAGACTTAGATCTACAGAAGTATAGCGAAAGTCTCATGGGTAATAAGAGAGGGAGTATCGTCGCATTAGATCCTAAGACTGGAGAGATCCTGACTATGTTATCAGCTCCATTCTATGATCCTAATCTTCTCAATCTTGATGTCAACAGAAGCCAAGCCTTTATTGATCTCACAGCAGACAGTGAGCAGAAACCATTACTGGACAGGTCTCTCTCTGCCAGATATCCTCCTGGGTCTATATTCAAACCTATTCTATCATTAATCGCTCTACAAGAAGGCGTCGTCGTCCCTAACCAAACAGTTGCTTGTAATGGAGAGTATCACTACAGATCATTCAGCTATGGTTGTCATGAGCACTCTACACCTTATAATGTACAGATAGCCTTGTCGCATTCTTGCAACAGTTACTTCTTCAGTATGGTAAGGAAACTGATAGAGAAAGAAGGCTTTAATAATCCAGAGATAGGGCTTAATATATTGCGTAGACATCTATACGATTTCGGATTAGGTAGTCCTCTTGGTGTAGATCTTAATAGCGAGGTAGGTGGATTCGTCCCATCGCCAGAATATTATAATGGACTATATAAGAAGCAGAAAGTTAACTGGAAGTCGACTTATATTATGTCTATCGGAATAGGCCAAGGCGAGTTACAACTGACAACATTACAGATGGCTAACCTCGCTGCTATCATAGGTAATCGTGGACAATACTATACACCACATATAATCACGAGATTTAGTGATGGTACCAGCATAGATCCTAAGTATCTTATCCCTAAAAAAGTAAAAATAGATGACCAACACTTTGATCCCGTCATAGATGGAATGGAGCGTGTAATATCAAGTGGTACAGGATATCTCGCTAAGGTCCCTGGTATACCTGTGTGTGGAAAAACAGGAACATCACAGAATCCTCAAGGAAAAGATCACTCCGTTTTCTTTGCATTTGCACCTAAAGAAAATCCGACTATCGCTATAGCTGTCTATATCGAGAATGCAGGATTTGGTGGTGATATAGCTGCGCCTATTGCTGGGCTTATAATAGAGAAATACTTAAAAGGAGAAGTAACAAGACCTCAGCTAGAAGAAAGAATAAAGAATATGAACCTCATAGACACCAACTTATAATATTATGATAATATCTGCCATAGTCGCTGTAAGTAATAACCTCGCCATAGGTGTAGATAATGATCTGCCATGGCATATGCCTGCAGATCTCAAGTTCTTCAAAGATACCACCAGAGGCTTCCATGTCCTGATGGGTAGAAAAAGTTTTGATTCTATCAAAAAACCACTTCCAGGACGTACTAATATCGTGATCACGAGACAGAAAGAATTCTATCATTCTGGCGTCATAACAAGGCACTCCATACAAGAGGGGATACAGTATGCTATGGATGCTGGTGTAGAAGAGCTATTCGTACTTGGAGGCGCTAATATCTATGAGCAGACGCAGAATATCTGGGACCAACTCTATCTTACTAAGATAGATACAGACATCCCTCATGGGACAGCATACTTTCCAGAAATTGATTATAGTACATGGAAGGTAGAAAGCGAAGAAAAACATATCGCTGATGAGAACAATCCGCATGATTATACTTTTGTAAAGTATGTAAGAAAGAGCTAACTAATGGGCTTATTGGGATATAATAAAGGAGAGCAACATTCTAACATTACTCTCCCATTTTATGATAATGTTATCCCTTAGAATCTCGTTTATTGAATGATATATTATATCCTACTTTTAATGAAAATATTTCTGAAGCTCTTATAAGCTCGTTGAATGCTTTGTCGTCCGACTTGCCTATTACAGACAAATATCTCGAGATAGATAACTCCATGCTAATATTCTTAATAATATAAGAAGCACTAAGCATTGCATAGTAATTAGTGTATAAAAACCGTTCGACATATATACCTCTTTTAGTTTGTATATTGGTATAAGACAAAAATTTAATTCCTGTACCAACAAATAAATTATCTATGAGATTATAAGAGGTCGAAAAATTAATATCCTTGCTACTAACCTTAGCGAATATTGGAGGGTCATACTCTAAATCGTCATGAATTAAGTTGAATTCATTCTTCAGGTTTATATTAAAGTCTGTACTAACTAATACACGATTAAATACATAATTAAGCCTCAAGCCAAAAGATGGAAAAAATTTCTTTTGTTCTGGTTCTCTTAGAAAATCCCCGAAATAGTCAACCTCAAAATTACTGTAATTAATAGTTATCTGAGGTGCAATAGAAAACTGAGCACTAAGATTTAATGATGCAAGAATTAAAAAAATTAATGATAGCTGTTTCATCTATTTATTTGTATTCACTATAAAATTTGATTTCTGATCTGACATGATTCTTGTTCTTATCTATGTAGGTGAAGATTAAGAGACCTTCATAATCTAAAGATATTTTGCTATTAGTTGAATCCGAATATAAGAAGATCAAATGCGTTGATGTTATGTACCTTATGATTCGGAGAACCATGATATCCTTTAAAGTACTAAGTTGTTATTAAATATTACTCCTAATCCAAGTTATCCCAATGTTTAAAGTATTTTTATGTTGCACTTATTGGTTTACAACGCCTATATAATATTAAACTTCTAAATCTGTATATTTAGTATTTATACAAAAACAATGAAAGAAGACCTCCTACATCTTGTGTGGAAACTTAAGAAGTTAGATTTCACTAACCTGACCACTACAGATGGGGATACTATTCAGATCAAAAATTTTGGTTTTCATAATCAAAATTCTGGACCTGACTTTCTTAATGGAGAAGTTATCATAGGAGATACAACCTGGGTAGGCCATATAGAAATGCATATCAACTCCACAGACTGGACCAAACATAATCATCAAAAGGACAAGGCTTACAACAACGTTATCCTACATGTCGTGTACAATGATGACGGTCCTATACTTAACGAAAGTGGACAGCCTATTCCTACCTTAATACTAAAGGGTAGAATATCACAAAGTACGATAGGCAATTATGAAAACTTAGCTGCTAATCAAGATTGGATACCATGTGCTCCATCTATCCACAAGACCGATATGATTAAGAACAGCTTCTTCTTAGAGAAAGTCCTCATAGAACGACTACAGGATAAATGTCAGCGTATAGAAGATATCCTTAAGCATAATAATAATGACTGGGAAGACACACTCTATAGGTTACTGCTGAAGTATCTAGGACTAAAAGTCAACAGCTCTGCCTTTGAGCAGTTAGCACACGTCACACCTTACAGCATTCTCAAGAAATTAAGTGACAAAAGCATAGCCTTAGAAGCACTTCTGCTAGGTCAAGCTGGATTACTCAATGATAATTCTGATGCCTACTTTGATAAACTACTAAAAGAATATACTCACTACAAGAACAAATATGACCTCATAGCTATGACTGGTGTAGAGTGGCGCTTCTCTAAGTTGCGGCCAGCTAATTTTCCGACTATCAGAATAGCTCAGATCTCACAGTTATACTACAAAGCACCACAGCTATTCAATGATATATTACATGTCAGTTCTATCACGGATATCTACGAGAAATTAGATATAACTGCGTCATCTTATTGGGACACTCATTATCTACCTGATAAGGAAAGCGAATCAAAACCTAAGAAAATGGGACAAATGACCAAAGAACTCATTGTTATCAATGTCATAGTCCCGCTCCTATTCACCTATGGTCAGAAAACTGCTAACGAATACTATAAGGATAAAGCCTTAGACTTATTACAAAAAGTAAAGGCTGAAAACAACATAATCATCAGAAACTGGAAGCAACTCGGGATGTCCGCTAAGTCTGCTTTTGATACCCAAGCACTCCTGCAATTAAAAAATGAATACTGTAATAATTTTAATTGTTTGAACTGTCGCATAGGTCAAACCATTCTATTCTCATGAATAATATTGTATCACGGATACTTCTATGGCCATTTTCATTGATATATGGAGGTATTATATCTCTGAGAAATGTATTCTATGATGCTGGATTATTAAAGTCTACACAATTCTATATACCTGTCATCAATGTAGGTAACCTGTCCATAGGAGGGACGGGTAAGACACCCCATATAGAACATCTTATAAAACTTCTCAGTCCATATCTCAATATAGCGACACTTAGCCGCGGTTATAAGAGAAAAAGCAAAGGCTTCAGATTCGTCAGACATAATGATAACGCCATGGATTCTGGTGATGAACCCTTACAATTTAAAGTCAAAAACCCCAATATTACCGTCGCTGTCGCCGAAAGTAGGAATATAGGCATACCAATGATCGTACAAAGTCATCCTCAGACACAAGTTATCTTACTCGATGATGCATTCCAGCACAGGTCTGTCAAGCCTGATCTTAACATACTATTGACAGAATACAGTAATCTTTTCGTAGATGACTATCTCTTGCCCAGTGGGCGATTAAGAGAACCTCGTGATGCTTACAAGAGAGCAGACATCATCACTGTATCAAAGTGTCCTGCAGAAATAAGCCTATCCGAAAGAACTGAGATAATCAATAAGATTAAGCCTCTTGATAATCAGAGAGTATACTTCTCTAGGTATAAATATCTTAATCCCTATTTCATCTTTGATCGGTCTATAACAGTCGAGCTCAAGGAAGACTTACACGTTGTCCTAATATCAGCTATAGCTAATGTCGACTATCTCTTAAGCTACCTTGAGAGTATATGTGAGGTTGATAATGTTATGAAGTTCGAGGATCATCATTACTTCTCAGAATTCGAAGTGGAACAATTCAAGAAAATAAATGATAATGTCTCATTTGACAACAGTGTTTTTCTGACGACAGAGAAAGACGCTATGAGATTAGCTATACATAGAGATTATCTTATCAAGCATCAGATCCCTATATTCGTCTTACCTATCGAGGTAGAGTTTATTCATGATGACGCTCCGGCATTCGAGAAAGACGTCAAATCTTTTTTACTCAATTATAAGCATTAATGGCTAATCGTATATTATTAATTATTGCAGTATTTCTACTTACAAGCATAAGCACTTATGCACAATCCATATACATACCTGTAGGTCATTCTGCTTATCACTTTGTAGACAGAATAGATGTCTTAACTAAAGATACCCTTCCCCTACATACGGCGGTTAAGTATTATACAAGACAAGATGTGAGTGACATCTTATCTCAAGATATAAGTAACCACAGCTCTATTGGTAATTCAGATATTGCCTATCTATCTAAAGAGTTCAGAATCAGTAATGATAGTGCTACTGTAGATCGCAAAGGTCTTTTTGGTGTATTCTATAAGAATCCGGTGCACTTATTCGAAGTTAATACTGATCATTTTAATCTTGTAGTTAATCCTTTTTTTAATGGTAGGCTTGGTCGTGAGAGAGAAAGTGAAGATCCCATATTTCTCAATCAACGAGGCTTAGAACTTTTCGGTACTATTGATAATAAAATCTACTTCTACACTAATTTCCAAGAGAATCAATCTAACTTCTTCAACTACATAACGCCCTTCATAGATAGATACAAAGCGATACCTGGCTATGGATTATATAAGTTCTATAATAGCAATATTATCAGCTCCATCAATGGTTATGATTATTCTAATGCTCAAGCATATATCGGCTATCCTATCACTAAGCATGTACTCTTAGAGTTAGGACATAACAAACACTTCGTCGGTCATGGTATGAGATCTCTACTGCTGAGTGACTTTAGCCATAATTATTTTAATGTAAAGCTCAATGCAAGGATATGGAAGATACAATATCAGACCATATTAGCAGAACTATCAGCCACAACACCAAGACAAACACCTAACAACGAATTGCTCCCTAAGAAATATATGGCGAGCCACTATCTAAGTCTTAAGGTGTCACGATCTATAGAGATAGGATTATTTGAAAGTGTCATCTTTTCAAGAGAGAATAATTTTGAGTTGCAATACCTTAATCCTGTTATTCTGTACAGAACTGCAGAGCACTTCCTTGACAGTCCTGATAATGTACTTATAGGGCTTAATGGAAAGTATAACTTCTTGAAGCATTTCTCACTCTACGGCCAATTTGTATTAGATGAATTTTCGTTTAGTAATTTCTTTGATGATACTGGCTGGTGGGGTAACAAATATGGGATACAGACTGGTATAAAGTATTATGATGCTGTAGGTATAGATCATCTAGACTTACAGGTAGAATACAATCGTGTGAGGCCATATACTTATTCTCACTTTCAGCCAAGTGGTGTCATCATCACTCAGTCAGTCTCTAATTATTCTCATAATAACCAATCCCTAGCACATCCTGCAGGGGCTAATTTCTCTGAGCTATTAGTTAATATCAGGTATCAACCTATACAAAAGCTCATATGTAACCTGAGATATATGCATACATTACAAGGTAGAGATAGGGATGGATTAAACTTTGGATCAGATATACTACAGATTAATACGACTCGTATTGACGATTTTGGCATTTCTCAGAATCAGGGTAGCTTAAGTAAGATCAATATGCTTAACTTTGATATCGGCTATGAGTTGTTTCATGATTTTTATTTTGATATCAGAGCACTGTGGAGAAGGGATAAAAAC
>CALLAG010000314.1 GCA_938002705.1 uncultured Saprospiraceae bacterium
CCCATACTGGATATTGATATATATAAGATACTAAGAGCGGTAATTAACCTACAACTGGATGACTCTATTAAGAGCCGTAGATTGGATAAAAACCAAATGAAAAATTACATATCCAAAAAATGAGAGTACTTAAATAGTAGCCAACATAAAATCTACTCATTCCTTAAGACAGTTAATAATGAATTATAATCGACCCTTGCTTATAAGCGTCAAGTCAACAAGCTGCTTACATCATTACTATAACTGAATATTATAACTATCTGATGTAGTCAGCTTTGTTATGAATGCATGTTATGATTTAGCATTTAGTATCCAGTCATGGGGTTTGTACCCAATCGCGGTCGATGTGGTGGTAGGAGTATTTCTATATGTATTGATAATAAATGACTACAATAAAAAAATGGGTTACACCTATTTTCATTAGGTATAACCCATTTTGGATTATATAATAGAATTTTGATCTAATTAGTTACAGTCAAGCTATACTTTGGTGTAGGATTCAGTGGACAGAAGTACTCATACTCCCCTGCTTCTAATGATACGACATTCGTCATAGAATTCTTACCTGTTGCTACTGGTGCTTTAACATAAGCTGCTTTGATATGATCTGCTGCATCATACTTACCCTTGGGCACAAGTACAAATCCTACTTCGTGATCTATATTTTGATTCTCAATACTGAACTGATAATTACCAGCATTTAAGATCAAATTATCTTGCTTAAAAACACCTGGTGTTTGCTCTAAAGAAACTGTAGACACTTTATCAATTACAGTCAAGCTATACTTTGGCGTAGGATTCAGTGGGCAGAAGTACTCATATTCTCCTGCTTCTAATGATACGACATTCGTCATAGAATTCTTACCTGTTGCTACTGGTGCTTTCACATAAGCTGCTTTGATATGATCTGCTGCATCATACTTACCCTTAGGTACAAGTACGAATCCTACTTCGTGATCTACATTTTTGTTAGCAATATTAAATTGATAAACACCAGCTTTCAATGTCAAATTATCTTGCTCAAAAACACCTGTTGTTTGTTCTAATGAAACTATTTCTACTTTATCAACAACCTTTAAGCTATACTTTGGTGTAGGGTTTAGAGGACAAAAATATTCATACTCTCCTGCTTCTAATATCACGACATCTGTCAAAGAATTCTTACCTGTTGCAACTGGTGCTTTCACATATGCTTCTTTGATATGATCCGTAGCATCGTATTTTCCTTTTGGTACAAGTACAAATCCTACTTCGTGTTCTACTCCTTGGTTAACAATATTAAATTGATAAGATCCTGCTTCGAGTGCAAGGTCATTCGTAATAAAGACGCCTGGTGTTTGTGTAAGATCTACCTGCGTTGTCTGTCCAATCGAAATTGAAAAACTGAAGATTACTGTAAGTATTGAAATTATTATTTTGTTCATGGAAATATTTTTTAAATAGATTTTTAATTAAATAACAATACAAATATGAGACAGTTAGGTACTCATATTATTGTTCATATTTCCTGAGTGTATGTCAACTTTTCCTTATATGCGATTAATTTGTGGAAACCAGCTTGTTTTGTTTGAATATCTTAGGGCTAACACCTGAATGTTTTTTAAAAAATTTAGAAAAGTGACTGGAATCCTTATATCCTAATTCAGTTCCTATTTCGTCATTAGACAAATCGGAATACAGCAACAATCTTTTTGCTTCCAGCATAATTCTTTCATTAATCATGCTCAAAGGACTTTTATTAACATGCTTCGTAAAAAGATTAGATAGAGTCTTAGGAGACTTGTGTAATAGATTAGCATACTCCTTAACCTTGTGAAATTCTTTAAAGTGCTTCTCTACAAGTATGTTATACTCACGTATTAGATCCATATGGGTCTGACCTATAGAAGGATCCGGCATTTCGTTTCTAAGTAATCGCGTAGAAGATATAAGCAATCTTTTGAGCAAAGATCGTAGCATCTCACCTTGTAACTGATCTTTGACTGATAGGTCATTTAAAAACATCTGATGCATCAGCTCAAAGTCTGCTGAGTTCTTATCAGATAACTTAATCACTTGTGGCTGAGCAGATCCGAAAAACAAGAACCCCTGACATGACACCTGGTCATCATGGGTCTGTATACAGAAAAATTGCTTATTAAATACAAAAGCCAATAGACCTTCATTGTCTATCGGTACATCTATAACGTTAAGTGGTGTGCAGAAGATCACTTCATCCTTACATAGTGAAAGTTGGTAATCATCTACTTTGAGTGGAACTGGCTGATCTCTACTCCACAGTATCTTATATAGTCCCTTCTCACTGAATAATTGCTGAGCGGGGCCACACTTAAAATCCGTAAGGATAAATAAGTCTTCATCTTTAAAACTGGAATAAGAAAGCTTCATATAAGCGTGATTTTGAAATTAAATTTGATAGCCATTACGTCCTTTACGACCTTGTGGTTTCTTAAACGTAAAACCCAAGCTGATATACGAGTTAAAATACAGAACCTAAGTTAAAATTAGGAAAGAAAGATTGTTCCTCTGACCAACTAAAAGCAACGCTAAAAATAAATCTACGAGAAAATGGAATCAAATAAACACCTGCTCCATATCCATATCTATAGTCCACATTTGATTCACTTGATGTAAAAACTTTACCTCTGTCATAAAATCCAAGTAAGCCAGCTGTTATCGGTATAGATGCTTCTAGGTTTTTATAGATTTCCATTTTTATCTCGGAATTAAAGTACACCATAGATTCTCCAGTAAATCTAAATCCAGTAAATCCTCTTAAGCCAGAATTACTACCTAAGCTATTCTGCAAATAATACGGAATAGAACCAAAGCCTTTGTTGGCTGCGGCCTTTAAGCTTAAAATCATTTTTCTCTTTGTCCTTGTAGATACATGGTAATTAATAGAAGATCCTAATATTCCTAAAAGGTCAGAATTTGCCCTCACCTTAAGATAGTTGTGTGAGAATAGCCTGAGCTGTACACCACTAGTTGGATAACTTGCGTTGTCCCTCAAGTCAAGATTAAAGTCTACATGAATTGGTATCATGGACAAAGTGCCTCGGGCTCCTTCGATAGTTGTGCTAGAAGATAGAATACTGTTATCAAAAGGACTACTATTATATATACCAAAGCCTGCACCCAACGAAAACTCACTCTTCTTCCAAAATGATCTTATCAATCCAAGGTGAAATACATATCTATTATGTCTAGCTAGATAAAAGTCCTGCTCTTCTAACTGTCTATCTATCTGAGTACCACTCCCTAATCCATAGAATGCATTTATCAGATTGGGGTTAGCTAATTCTAAGTTTAAATAACTATCCCACTTAGAATTAAAAACCTCTCCCCATCGCCCATTATATATAAATCCTAAGTCTCCCATAGAAGAAAATTTAGCTCCTACCAAATGGGTAGAACTAAATCTTGCCTTGTCCCAGCTACGTCTTGTCCACGCAACTTGTCCCGATAGAGTTGCCCCAAGAAAACGATTATATCCTAATAATGCAAAGGGGACGTAAGTATTAAACTTAACCTCATTATGGTCAAAATCATAGAGTTTGTCATTCCAATAATTTTTATTAATCGCCTTAAGTTCAGAATCATTAGGATCAAACTCTCTATCAAGTATTTTCACATTACTTGAATGTTGAGCTATACTGTAGTCGTTTTTACCGTTGCCTCCAACTAATACTATTTCTACATCAGTTTCACCTAATTCCGTAAGATTGAAACTATCATCACCAGTCAATCCGTAAAGTCGAATACTCTTAGTATGCGAGGGATTTATTTTTCGCTCGTATATTAATATAGGCTCACTACTTGATTTCTTATTAGTCGTTACAGTGATATACAGAAATTTGTTATCGAGCTCACTGATAGTTATCATATCATCAGAGGAAGACGCAGAAATAACAATCTCCTTACTTAATAAATTATAAAACTTTGTTGCATACTCCTTCAAGTCTGCTTTTCGTGTTACTAATTTTTCTATTATATCTTCTCCAGAAACGCTGAAAGAAGCTGGCGGCAAATGCTCGATGGCTATTCTAATGTCTTCTTCTGTTATTTTATTTTGTATTGATTCAGCTTCAGCAATATAGTCTTCTAATTCTAACGAATTAAGAAGTAATCGGTCCAAATTTCTGGCTTGAAAAACTAAACTCCTAAATCCTCTGATTTTCTTATCAAAGCCTTCCAGATAGAATAGCCCAAAATCTTCATCTGCTATAGTAGGCAATACACCGTCCCACTTAGAGTACACATTATCTCTATCCTTAGGAATAGGCCGATATGTTACCACTTTATTTTTCTTGAATGCAGCCCATTTCCAGTTATCTTCATGTCTGTCCCAGTCTCCGACTAAGATGTCAAATAGACGAGCTCTCAGATATTCCTTGTTATCGACTTGATGCTTAGGATTACGGAATAGTTTTCTAAGCATCTTATTGGTCTGAAGAATTTCATTTGCATTAGCAAAATTTATTTTAGTTTTTTTATTCTTCTTTGGATTTAGCTCTAACATTCCAAGTAGGCCACCATATTCATGTTGGAAAGGGCCTAAGGTTTCAGTATCTGGAATTCGATATAGTAAAGGCTTAGAATGTAGAATGTCGATCTTATCAAGAAGATAAGGTATGGTCAATGCTCCATAAGGATGCTGTGCACTCACTTGTCTCTGGAATAACTCACTAAGAATCGTTTCTTGCACCTGGAAGTCAAGAGATTTTTTAGCAAGCTTATCCAATGATCTAAACGAATACTCGTTACCATCTCCCGAGAGAAACTTTAAAGAGACAGTTTGTTTTCCTCCTCCTTTTTTAAATGCCTTAAGACCTTGGTAGCTTGTGTCAATATCCAAAAAAGGAACATCTATTTCTGATTCCCAATCATCTCGATATCTATCACCCATCCAGAATCGACCAAACTTACCGAGTCCATATTTGTCACTTGCCGATGTGATACTCTTGTCATTCAGATGTGCATGATGATCGTGATTTAGCTCATGATTTAATAGACAAGGCACGTAGAGCATATTAACATTGCTACTTCCTTCATCCTGTAATCGGCATGGAGTTTCAAATAGTGAATACTCAGTTTCATTATACCCTTGGTCTTCTATGCTATGATGCACAGAGTTGACAGATCCATTAGTAGAGTATTTGAGTTCGATAAATCCAATTTCGTTGCTGGACAACTTAGTTGTATAATCTGATTGAACAGTCTCTGATTTTCCAACGGCTCCAGAGTTGATCAAATAATTTTCGCCTAATTGCATGACTTGTTGATTCCTATCATGGCCTGTTGCGTAGACTAAGCTGTGATGTGTATACAAGAAATTACGCATTACATATCTGAAAAAATCAAAATTCTGATGTGACAGATCTGAAACGGAACCTATATTAGAATGATACGAATTCTTAAAGGTAGCATATATTGGAAATGGAGCAAGATTCTGCCATAAGCTATACCTTCCACCAAAATTACTTAACGATTTGAATGGATGATGCCCCGCAACTAATACATTCTTATCTATCTGATCTTCAACAGCAGCATTAAGTTCAGCTTGTAAATCTCTCGGAGAAATATACTTACAGATAGCGTCTGAAAGGAGAGGTTTATCATATTCGTGAACCCACCACTGAGAATTAATAATGATTAATTGCAAGTGTTCTGCTAATTCTAAGGAGTAAGGTCCAGGGCAGCCATCTTTTGCAGGCCATATAAAATTTGATATATCTTTTTCCTCCACAAAGTCCTTAAGCTTCTGCTCTAACTCTAAGACTTGCTCGAAGCCATTCTCTCTTGCATTAGCCCATTCCTTATCACCTGGCACCATAATTAATTGTACTCTATCAGAAGCTGACATCCCTTCAATAAAGGACTTAAGATTGCTCAACTTATCTTCCATCACGTGTCCATCAGAATCACAATCTATAGCATCACCGAGTAGTAGAACAGTAACCGGATTAGAATGCGAATCAATGATTTGATTAAATCTCACTAAAAATCTATCTACCTCATCGACATCAGAGAAATTACCTAACAGGTAGACGCTGTGCTCTGCGATTTCATTAGAATCTTGTCCAATAACGGAATTTCCGCAAACGAAACAAAAGCAAATAGCACAAAACAAGTTTATAAAATACTGAGCTATATAGCATCTCATACTAACTTAGATTTTAGATACAACTATTCCTAATAGATAATTGCAATAAATACATAGGAAGAAATAAAAAAATCCAATTTAGACAAAATTCCAAATCCAGTAGTACATACTATCTAATTAATCCGAAATCTTTTTTTGATATAATCGTAGACTTTTGATAGTCTTAAGTCAGTTGTCGAGGGGCCAGTTCGTATATAGAAGTGATCTAACTTATCAGTAGATAAATAACAGGGTTCTTGCCCTCCTTGTACATCGACTCTTAGCACAGATCTATTATTTATTTGCTCTATGTGGAAATGTAAGTTTTCTATATGAAGTGTGCCTAATTGAGATTTAATAATACTAGTTAGGAAAAGTAATATTTTATCATGGTTTTCAAATTGATCACTATCTAAGCCTAAGACATTTCCTTCATCACTTACCCCTACCAACAAAATACCTCCTTGAGAATTAATAAAAGCTGCAATGGTTTTCAGTATTGCATGGGATATTTTTGGATCTTTTCTATTTGCTTTTAGATTCCACCTCAGAGTAGATTTAAACTCTAAATATTCACTTTCACCCTTAGATATTAATTCTTTAGTAGACGTTTGTTGCGTAGATTTAAGATAGTTTGTCACACGTTTACCTAACTTCCTGACTATACTTAGACTCGCCTCCGGAGATATATAATCTCTATCAAATATCCGTGTACCACATATAGATATAAGTTCGCTATCCTCATTAGCGATCAAGGTGCCTAATCTAAAATCTCCATTAAGTAAACCTATCTCACCGATGAGCTCTCCTTGTTCTAATTCAAGTTTAGAATTGTCCGGAAACCTAAGTGTAAGAGAACCCTTTAATAACAAATAGATTAGATTAGGTTGGTCTCCTATACCAAAAAGAAAATTATTCTTCTTTACAGTCTTATATTCTATAATTTCACCGATTCTACTTACAGACTTAAGTTCTATATCTTTAAACACTTCATGCTTACTGATTGCATCTATCATCGCTTCCTTATCCATAGAGTAAGATTTAATTCGTAATGGGTTTTTGATTCTCTATTTTTTGCATATTGACATTATTTGTTACACAATCACAGAAACGATCTCATACTATGATTGTTCTATTAGATAAAAATAATGTATTACAGAATAGTATTTTCAGATTGCAAAAAGATAACATAAAATAGAATCTGTTAAAGTCATCTTATTAATCAAAGAACATACTATCACATTTACCTTAAGCTATAGTTAAATTTTGGCCTATAGGTTAATTTGCAATTAAGCTTATCCTTACAGCTAACCTTACTCCATAATCCGATGTACCTTAGAGATAATTCCTAACCTTCAAAAACTTAATACTATGAAAAACTTCATTGTCTTATTAGGTATTATCTTGCTTACAGTAAGTTGTAAGAGCTTACAATTCTCATCTCTTAACCGGAGCTCACCACTTGAGAAAAAACTTCCACCACTCGAACCCGCTTTTGATACAGAAAGTTTTGCATTACATTATTCAGACCTATATGATGTACCCAGCATGATACTAAGTCGTAATGCAACAGCTATGAATACCGCTATCAACAACGCAACCACAGAACTCAAAATAGCTGAAGATACTAAACGCATATTCGCATCAGAACTCATACGCAACATATCAGAAAGCGTAGGCGAGACCGCTGGCTATGTCGTCTGTAGACGAGGCATAAGATCCAAAGGCATCAAAACTTATATCAATCCGATAGTCAGCTGGTTGACCTTAGGTATCGCTAACGTTTTTGGATATACGTATGCTACACATAGAGATGAACTGGAAGTCGTCGTAGACATCTACGACCTTAATGATAAAGTCGTCGGATCATACACTGCTATGGGTTATGGAGAGGCCAAGGTCAGATTCTATAAAGGCTACACAACCACAGATGCTCGTAGGCTGGCCCATGCTCATGCATTTACTGAAGCGATGGCAGGTATAAAAGATCAGATAATGAAAAATCAAATTGAGCTATCCAACCTGCTTACCAAAGCTGACTAAAATATATAATCTGAGTATACACAGCACAGTTCATTCAAGAGCTTGTAAAGAGTAGATCGTGAACTGTGCTAACTCATTATATTACAGAATCCACAATACTACTAACGTCACCACTTGTCAATTGCTTTACGTGAGCAGTAATCTTACCTATAGGCCAATGCCACCATTCTAATTTTAATAATGATGAGATCTCGCTATCAGTGAATCTCTTCTTAATAAGCTGAGCAGGATTACCTCCTACGATACTGTAAGGCTCTACATTTTTAGTTACGACAGATTTAGATGCTATGATAGCTCCGTCACCTATCTGCACCCCTGGCATTATCGTCGCATTATATCCTATCCACACATCATTGCCTATGACTGTATCACCTTTGACAGGATACGACTTTGATTCCATAGCATCACTCCAGTCGCCACCGAATATCGCAAACGGATAACTACTCACAGATCGACTGAGATGATTAGCCCCATTCATTATAAAAGTAACATCTGATGCG
>CALLAG010000315.1 GCA_938002705.1 uncultured Saprospiraceae bacterium
TTTACCAAATTTGACCCTAAGTCGATCACTCGCAATAAGTTTATACCATCTGTAGCATTTACAGAACTACGTATTAATAACGAGATTGTCCATGTAGGCGATGAGACAGGTATCCTCACTAAGAGTCTCAACTATACCGAAGCGATTACCTTCAATTATAACGAAGCTAACTTCTCTATCAGTTTTGCTTCATTAGATTACATAAGTCCTGCTAATAACCACTATGCATTCATACTAGAAGGTATAGATAAGCAGTGGAAGTCCTCTAAGGGTAAGACGGAGGCTACCTATACACTCCAGAAGTCTGGTGACTATATTTTCAAAATGAAAGGCGGCAATAGTGAAGGCCTATTTAATCCAGAAATAAGACAGCTTAAGATTAGGGTGCTGCCGCCACCGTGGAGAACCCTATGGGCATATCTGCTTTATCTTCTTGCCATTGTACTGATCTCATTAGCCATCATAAGATATATAAGGCTAAATCATAAGTTGCAATTAGAACAGATTGAGAAACAAAAGCAAGAGGAACTGCATGAAGTCAAACTCAGATTTTTCACTAATATCACACACGAGTTCCGGACACCTCTCACACTGATCTTGGCCCCGCTTAATGATCTGATTAATAAAGAAAAACATACCGATAGGGTAAGAGGACAGTTAAAATCAATAGAACGTAACGGCCAGAGAATGCTGAATCTTGTCAATCAGATCTTGACATTTAGAAAACTGGCTTCTGATCATTCTTCACTGAAGATTGTGAGAGGGGATATTG
Organism: uncultured Saprospiraceae bacterium; assembly: GCA_938002705.1. Classification (GTDB taxonomy): domain Bacteria; phylum Bacteroidota; class Bacteroidia; order Chitinophagales; family Saprospiraceae; genus RFSX01. Next base: position 773 of record CALLAG010000315.1, read on the forward strand.
TCTCTTTTCTGCGGGAGATCTATCTATTATTCCAAGATACAGCTGATCGCAGACAAATAGACTATACATTCGAGTCTGAGGATAAAGAAATAGAAGCTTGGTTTGATCAGGATAAATTAGAAAAGGTATTCTACAACTTATTGTCTAATGCATTTAAATTTACACCCGAGACGGAAAGTATATCTATGGTTATTTCTCAGACTAAAAGAGACATTCAGATACGTATAATAGATACAGGTATAGGAGTAGAGCCGGAGTACCGTGATCAGATATTCAAGAGATTCTATGAGAAATCTAATAATAAGCCATCTACAATAAAAGGAACGGGTATAGGTCTATCCATATCTAAGCAAATGGTAGAACTTCATAACGGAGATATATGTGTAGAAGAACCTAAGTCTACACTTACAAAAGGGACGACCTTCTTAGTACAGATACCTAAAGGTAATGCCCACTTCAACGATACTGAAGATATCTCTAATATGGAGAATATAGGAGACTACCATCCTATCAGTGCCTCATATCAAGACCTATCCGTGCCAGATGATCATCACGAGGCTACCGAGGCAGAACGATCTCTGCTACTCGTCGTAGAAGACAATGCAGAAGTCCGATCTTATATTAAGAAAATATTCTTACCTGACTATGATGTCATAACGGCTGAGAATGGTCTCATAGGATTACAGAAAGCTAAAGCTCATCTTCCACAACTTATCATAAGCGACATCATGATGCCGGAGATGGATGGCATAGCTCTATGTAGCCAGCTGAAGAAGGATATCGAGATAAGTCATATACCTGTTATTCTTCTCACAGCACGTACCGCTTCCTTGTTTAAGATAGAAGGACTTGAGACCGGGGCAGATGATTATATTACTAAGCCATTCGTACCTGATGAGCTACGCTTGCGAGTCAGAAACATAATCAAGACTCGGGAGAAAGTGAGAGATAAGTTTATAAGGGTACTTAATTTCGATCCTAATGAGATAAGTATAACTTCTGCCGATGAGGTATTCATAGAGAAAGCACTACAAGTTGTAGAAAAGGAGATCGACAACCATAAGTTTAATGTCAATCAGTTTGCTTATGATCTAGCTGTAAGCCGACCACTGCTATTTACTAAGCTCAAAGCACTGACCGGCCAGACGCCTAATAACTTTATCAAGACGATAAGGCTCAAGAGGGCCTCCCAGTTATTAAAAACAAAGAAACTTAATGTCTCAGAAGTGGCCTATAAGGTCGGATTTCGGGATACTAAGTATTTCAGCAGATGCTTCAAGGAGCACTTTAGTCAGTCGCCTACCGAATATAAGGAGAGCAATTAATTCTGATACACGTCACTTATACGTACAGAATTGTCTAAAGTAACCCTCAAAACCTCCATTTTAGACGTTTTTCCCCCCTATTGTAGATTTTTCTCCCTTTTTCACTTAGTAGATTTGAGAACATTAGTCATTGATCGCAGGGCGAGTTGGCTATATGATTGATCCTTACTTTTTTTTACTAACCCAATACACATCACAGTAATTAGATGATTCAAAAATTAAATCAATATTTCGGATTATTTCTCATAATATCTATTTGTAGCATATCCAGTATAGAAGCTCAGACAGGGTCAGTCAGAGGGGTACTTACAGAAGCTGATGGATCAGAGACACTCATAGGCGCTAATGTAGTCTTAAAAAATAATCCATCCATTGGGACCTCATCTAATATAGACGGCACCTATCTGATAGAAAATCTACCTACAGGTCTGCAGACTATTTCATACACCTACACTGGCTATGAGCAGCAAGATATAGAAGTCATGATAGAATCAGACAAGGTGGCTATTATGGATATAAATATGATCGCAAGTAGTGTGATCGGGAAAGAAATTGTATTTACATCTCAAGCACTCGGCCAAGCTAGGGCCCAAAAACAACAGATAAATGCAGAAGCTATAGCGAATATAGTATCCGCTGATAGGATACAGGAACTCCCAGATGTCAATGCTGCAGAAGCAATATCCAGACTCCCCGGTATAGCTATCAATAGGAGTGGAGGCGAAGGACAGAAAGTCGTCATCAGAGGGATGTCACCAAAGTTTGCAGCTATAACGATTAACGGAATAAGGATGCCATCTAATTCTGGTACAGATAGATCAGTAGATCTGTCTCTTATATCGCCAGAACTATTAGATGGTATAGAAGTATATAAGTCTCCATTGCCAGATATGGATGCAGAAGCAGTCGGTGGTACTGTTAATCTCAAATTGAGAAAAGCACCAAGAGAATTCAAATTTCTGGCGAAAGCATTAGGAGGATTTAATCAACTTAATAATGATTATGGAGACTACAAAGGTGTCCTCCAAGCCAGCAAACGTATATTCAATGAGAAGGTAGGTATCGTAGCACAAGCCAGTGCAGAGAGATTTAATAGAGGTGGAGATTTCCTGACTAATACATGGAGACAAGGAGCTACAGACTCTACAGGGACGACAGAGATATTCGGTAATTCTCTGAGAATAGAAGACCGCTCAGAAATCAGAAAACGTCAAAATGCCAGTGTCGCTCTAGATTATAGCTTAGGAGCTAATAAGTTTTCATTCTTCGGTCTGTACAGTCAGACATCTAGAGATATATCTACTCTACAAGAAAACTATCTACCTAATGAACCTGCGATAACCATCGTCGGAACAAATAGAGAAAATGAGATCAAGCTCAGCTCCTACACGCTACAGTCAGAGCATCTAATCGGCAAATCTACTATTGACATGGCCGTGTCTTATAGCATATCATCAGGTAGGACGCCTTATGACTTTGCGATGTTATTCGAGAATACGAATCAGACATTTTCTTCGTCACTTAATACTGATAGCCATCCTCGTAATTACTACAGTGCCGCTACACCAGATTTGAATAACACATATCTGAGAACCGCTAACTTTGATAACTCATCTACAGAAGAACAGACTAACACATTTGTACTTAATTATAAGCTACCATTTACGCTAAGTAATAAAGTGAAGGGCTACTTTAAGACAGGTGGTAAGTATATTACAACCTCTCGTACCAGAGACCAAGATCGATTATCAGAAGACTTCTATTACCTCGGTGGAGAGATAGGTAGAAATGCTATCGACCGATCTTCTAATCCGCTGATACTATTACCTAATAATCCCGACCTTATATCTATACAAAGCTTCTTATCAGAGGAGAATAATTTAGATTTTATAAATGAAAATAACGAGAATATAGGTGTCAATGCAAGCCTAGACGAAGCACTCATGAGACAATGGTATGAAGACCAACGTGAGATACTCAATGAAAATAGAGAAGTCATCGTCAATCGTTACGAAGTAGACGAGACAGTAACGGCAGGTTATGCTATGTTTAAATTTGAGATAGGTGATAAGCTATCTCTCATCCCTGGTGTCAGATATGAATATTCTGATAATAAGTACATGTCAGGTATCTCTAGCCTCAATGGTAGGTATGGAGTCAATGGCTTCTTCATAGATACGACTACTACACAGACTTATGGAGAACTGTTACCTCACTTGCATCTTAAGTATCAGGTAATAGACTGGCTCGATATAAGAGCATCTTATTCTACAACACTAGCCAGGCCAGATTTTAACTCTATCACGCCGAGAAGTCAGATTAATAATAATAGTCTATTCATATTATCAGGTAATCCAGAACTTAAGCATGCTAAATCTATAAATTATGACTTATTCGTAACGGCATACAAAAGCAAATGGGGGCTATTCTCAGTTGGCGGATTCTATAAGCAGATTGATAATATATCTTACCCATGGCGTACTAATCTTTTTGACCAAGAGACAGCTGATAGTTTTGGATGGCCTAACTTCAAAGGCTATGAATTACGATCATTTATTAATTCTGGTAAGTCGACAGTCAAAGGTTTTGAGTTAGACTTTCAGTCTAATCTGCGATTCTTACCTGAAGTATTCCACGGCTTTGTAGTTAATATTAATTATGCAAGATTATTCTCTACTACGGAGTCCTTCTTTCTCACATCAGAGACGATACTTGTAACTCCTATACCACCGATCTTCCAGACGATATTTACTAATAATGTAAGAGAAGTACCACTCCCTAGCCAAGCACCACATGTGCTTAATGTCTCCGTAGGTTATGATTATAAGAGGCTGTCTACAAGAGTATCTGGTACCTACCAAGGAACTCAGGCAAGCGGCTATTCATCTAATAAAGATTTCGACAGTTTTATACTTAACTTCTGGAGGTGGGATGTATCAGTTAAGCAACGATTTATGAATAATTGGAGTGCATTTATCAACCTTAATAATGTCACTAATCAGCAAGATATAGGATTTACCAGATCAGAACAATTCAGAAATACTGTAGAGACTTACGGTATGACAGGTACTGTAGGCATACAATTTCAAATTAAATAAATATCAATAATTAAAGTTCTTTTTACATTCAAAAAAATTGAAAAAATGAAAAAACATTACACACTTATTTTATCAGCTTTTATATTCATCATAGCGAGTGGCATTACAGCCCAGACAGTTGTGACCATACCCGCAAGTACAGACCCTACTATGCCTACGGATATCTTTCCTTTTATAATGGGTGATACCACAGCTACCGGTGATAGAAACGACGCCAATACGATATACAAACTAGAGAACGGTCAGGTATATATCACGACGGGTAGAATAGTCAATAAGCCAGAATGGGATCTACATATAGAAGCTGTAGACCTCACTGATACTGCTAATAAGCCGATCATATCGCGTATACCTAATGCAAGTGGTGAGTATCCAGATATTATGAGACCTGAGGGTAACGTGACATTGCGTAACATATGGTTTGTAGTAGGAGAAAAAGGCCCATTAGAGCAGCATGATTGGGGTAAGATCAGGTACATGGGTGATGATACGAGAGTAATAGCAGATCACTGTATATTCGAAAAAGATAGAGGTGGATTCTTCCAGCTTAGAGGTAATAATATAAAACTCTATATCAGTAACTGTGTATTAAGAAATGGTGGAAACCGTAGAATCCTACAAGGTAACGGTAGAGCTGTAGATGCAAGAAATACATCATTAGATACATTAATCATGACTAATACTATTGTATACAATCTACAAGATAGATTCTTCAGAAGTCAAGGTGCTACAGAGCCACATAACTATATAGAAATAGACAACTGTACATCGTTTAATAATGCAGGACGTCACGGATTTATACAACTAGGAAGAGTGAATACAGCTAAGATTACAGATAACTTATTCATAGATCCTATTATGCTCGGTTCTAGTCCGATATTCACAGATGAGCAGACGCAGCCAGATAATGACTTACACAAAGTGATCACATTAGATACATTATATGATGCGACATCTCTTGAGATATCTAATAATAATGTATTCTGGAATCAAGAAGTGATGGACTACTGGGCTAGTAATGATACTGTGTCAGCTCCAGGATTATTATCAGATCTCGTTATGGAAAGCTTAGGTGCTGCTGCCCCAGATGCATTCTTCTCTGAGCCACTTGAGCTTAATAGTGTGCCTGGTACTATAATAGAGTATGTATCTGACCTATATGCTAATCCAGCTGCAGAAGATATGTTTGACTTTATCGTAGAAGATGTAGCTCTTGCAGGTACGGCATTTGATTCAGGTAATTTATTTGATTTTTCTACTTTCGATCCATGTTATGGTACTGATACAGAATCAGCAGATGCTTCTACAGATAATGGACCTATCGGTGCATTTGCATCTTGTGCATCATTAACTAATGTATTCGATGTAGAGATTAATGAAGCACTAGCACTTAATGTGTTCCCTAATCCAATGAGTACAGACTTAAGTTTTGCTTTCACTCTGCAAGATGCTAGTGATGTATCTGTATATATCACAGATATGAATGGCAGAACGATGAGTCAGCCATTATCTAACAAGCTTGGCGCAGGTGAGTATAACTACTCTTTTGATATTTCTAATCAGTTCTCTACAGGTATGTACTTATTGACATTGAAGACAGAGCAAGGTATCATGACTCAGAAAATTATAATCCAATAATTAATTTCTAAGTCTGATTATACTATATACAATAAGTCGAGGGGGAAAGAAAAAATACCCTTCGACTTATTTTTATCATCTACAAAGTCTACACCTTACGTCTATATCTATCATTGCGATGTTATTACTATTATCAATTCTGAATTGATTGCTATGTTATGAGAGCAATGACTGATCATCTGATATACTGACATTTTTTACTTTTTTATAATTTTATATAATCCGTATGAGACTAATCATATACTTATTATCTATTGTCCTAATCATAGGTTGCAGTAATACGACTTCTACACCAGAAACGATCGCAACTGACACTATGACTACTCAGCAGCAATTACAGGCACTTGCTGATAGGGCAGTATCAGATTTAGAGCTTATAAGATTAGATTCGTTACATATCCCAAGAACTATAGAGAGTGACGGCACGCTCAAGGGGACAAAGTCTAAAAGCTGGACCAGCGGATTCTATCCAGGAATATTATGGCAATTATATGGGTACAGCAAAAATGAAAAACTAAAATCAGCTGCCATGCAATGGTCTGCCTTTGTAGAAAAAGAAAAACTGGATGGAGGTACCCATGACTTAGGTTTTAAGATATATTGTCCTTACGGAAATGCTTACAGAATCACTAATGACGATAAGTACAAAGATGTATTCTTAAGTGCATCTCGTACTCTAATTACAAGATACAATCCTGATGTGGGAGCTATAAGATCATGGGATCACCATGAGCACTTGTGGAAGTACCCTGTCATTATAGATAATATGATGAATCTTGAGATGCTATTTGAAGCTACAAAACTAACAGGGGATTCTACCTTCTATCATATAGCAGACCAACATGCAGAGACGACTCTCAAGAATCACTTCAGATCAGATGACAGTTCTTATCACGTAGTAGATTATAATCCAGTAACTGGCGAAGTGGTCAAGAAGAATACACATCAAGGGCTCAATCATGAGTCCGCATGGAGTAGGGGACAAGCATGGGGATTATATGGATATACAGTTGCCTACAGATATACGGGTAAGAAGAAGTACTTAGAACAAGCGGAAAAGATCGCTTCATTTATTTTCTCTCATCCTAATATGCCAGATGACCTTATCCCATATTGGGATTACGATGTGCAAGGTAGCGAAGAGCCACGTGACGTATCTGCTGCTACCGTTACAGCTTCTGCACTCTATGAGTTAAGTAAGTATGGGTCAGAAAATTCTGATCAATATGTAACATGGGCAGATAAGATATTATCTAGCCTCAATACAGATAAGTATAAGACAGAAGATGCTCCATTTTTTCTGAAACACAGCGTAGGAAGTATTCCGGGAGAATTTGAAATGGATGCACCGATTATATATGCTGACTATTATTACGTAGAGGCTCTACTCAGAAAATCTAAATTGTAATATCACCAAAAACATAGAAAGAATAGCTAAGCCGAACTTACTATAATAAAAGAATAATATTATTTTACCGAAATCAAATATCTATAATAGTGTAAGCAGATCTACACTTATGAATTTTCGATAAAAAAAGAAATACTATGACCCATTATATCATCAGACTCTTCTTAGTTACACTCTTATATATCATCACCGATGGTATAAGTGCTCAGTCTAATATGAGTAGTAGCATATATCGAAATATAGAAAATATAAACTCTGACTGGCAGTATATAGAGAATAATACTACTGATGTAAATGAAATAAAAAATGCAAAAGAATGGTCTACAATAAGTCTACCACATACCTGGAACCAATGGGACGCTGTAGATAATGCACCAGGTTATAGAAGAGATGCCAGTTGGTATAGAAAAGAATTAGATATAGATTACAATAACACTAAGCAGTATAAGATATACTTCGAAGGTGTCAATATAAGTTCCGTCATATATCTCAATGGGGTAGAAGCAGGTAGGCATGTAGGCGGTTATGTCGGATTCGAAATAGATATCACAGATCTTATAATAGAAGACCAAGCCAATATATTACTCGTCAGAGCAGATAACAGCTATAATCGAGACGTTATACCATCACAGAAAGCAGATTTTTTTATTTACGGTGGTATCACAAGAGATGTATGGCTTAAGATAATGCCGACTACTAATATAGAAAATGTAAGAGTGAGCACTCCCCAAGTATCAGAAATAAGTGCTACCACTACCATAGATGTAGATATACATAGCAGCAGCTCGTTAGATAATAGCTACAGTATAACGAGTATGATTATAGATCCTATAACTAATGCATCTGTATCAGAGAAAAACATCACACTATCAGGTAATAACAAGATCACAAAAATCGAATTACCTGTGGTAAAAAATCCAAAATTATGGTCCCCTGACAACCCACACCTCTACAGGCTTATCACTCAGCTGAAAAAAGACAATCGAATTATCGATGTTAAAGAAGAAACGATAGGGTACAGATGGTTTTCTTTTGAAGAATATGGAGCTTTCTTCTTAAACGGAAAAAGACTATTGCTGAGAGGCACACATCGTCATGAAGAACATGCTGGTTATGGCGCTGCGATGCCTAATGAACTACATCGTAGAGACATAGAGCAGATCAAGGATATAGGAGCTAATTTTCTCAGGCTCGGCCACTATCCACAAGATCCAGAAGTCTATAAAGCATGTAATGAGTTAGGCCTTATAGTATGGGATGAGTTGCCGTGGTGTAGAGGTGGTATAGGTACAGAAGTATGGCAGACTAATACCAGAAATCTACTGACCGAGCAGATCCATCAGAATTATAATCATCCCTCTATATTATTCTGGTCATTAGGAAATGAGATATACTGGTTGCCAGATTTTGATGATGGAGATAATGAGATTAAGATTAACGCTTTTCTCTCTTCTCTTCATGAGACTGCCCATACACTCGATAGTAATAGGATGACGGCTATCAGAAAATACTATGCAGGTGCTGATCTTGTAGATGTATTCTCCCCATCTATATGGTCAGGATGGTATTCTGGTGTATATACAAACTATGAAAAGACGCTACTTAAAAATCAAAAATTATACCCCAGATTCCTACATATGGAATACGGAGGATCAAGTCATGTAGGCAGACATACTGAGGAGCCCATGACAGGGCATGGCTCAATTAATGATGATAGCTGGGAAGAAGTCGTCAACCAAGTCGATATTAAAAACATAGCTAAAGATGGTGATTGGACTGAGAATTATATCGTCGACCTATTTGACTGGCACTTAAGTGTATCAGAATCTTCTGAGACCTTCTCAGGTAATGCACAGTGGGCATTCAAAGATTTCGGTACACCACTACGTCCTGAGAATGCCATTCCCTATCTTAATCAAAAAGGATTAGTAGACAGGTCAGGACAACCTAAAGATGCTTACTATGTATATAAGAGCTATTGGTCTGATGTTCCATTTACTTACATAGAATCTCACACATGGACGCATCGCCAAGGTCCAGAAAATGAGAGTAGAAATATATCTGTATTTAGTAACTGTAATCACGTAGAACTTTTACATAATAAAAAATCTGTAGGTAAGAAGAAAAGGGTAATGGGAGAGACTCCAGCTTGCGGACTTAACTGGGATATCAAATTCCAAGAAGGAGATAATCTACTTATAGCACATGGTTATGATAATGAAGTAAGGATCACTTCTGATACCATGACAGTACATTATACTTATGCGCAATCTGATAAGGCAGACCATATACAGTTATCACATAGAATGCTCAGTAATGGCAATTATCTCATAGAAGCGACGATGCTAGATAAGAATGATCAGAGGGTATTAAACTATGAGAATTATGTCTACTTCTCAAAAGATGGTAATGGAACATTACTACAGGATTATGGCACACCTACGAGGAGTCAAGTCATAGAGATGGCTAATGGCTATGCTGCTATAGAGCTGACACCTGCTAAAAAAGGAAAAGCAATTATAGAAGCTCGTAATCAAGATTTCAAAGGGAGTTACCTCATCATAGATTTCGAAAAAGATAACATACCTGCAGTAGACATAGGACTAAATAATAATTAATAAATCATCATCTATGAAGATCAGTTTTATAACATTGGCTCTTATCGTATTCATAGGCATAAGCCACTCATGTAAGCATGCTAACTCTAAGGCAGTGGATGAACATGTGACAGCTGACTTGCAGCAGATTAAGACACAGAAGAAAACCCAAGCACTCATACTCACACAGCCGATAGATTATAATATAGATGATAAGAATAAAATAGTAGGTGATTATATCTTACAAAAGAAAATTACCGTTCCTAATAATCTTGCTTCTCAGAATAAGTGGATCATGTTCGAAGGTCCGGTCCTGGAGAATGATATGGTAGCCTACCGGTACTATGCGGATAGCCGACACAGATTTGATATATACGGTAAGACTGTCACTGACTTAGTGATGGATACTGTCAGCTGGCAGTATCATGATATCATGGATTGGGGCTCAGATATACTTAAGGTAGGCAACTCATTAGGACTCGGTAGCCCTGCTATATGGTATAGAGACAGTTTATATACTCTATCTCACTGTGAACTCAAGACCATAGAAGTAATAGAGGATAGTGATACGAAGTCTTCGATAAGAACAACGTTTAATAATTTAAAAATTGCAGATAAGACTTTTGACTTAGTCCAAGACTGGAGTATACATGCTGGACAACCCTGGTGTGAGATAGATCTAAAAGTCATAGACGGAGAACTGCCACAAGGGATGAGCTTTGCCACTGGTATTGTTAAGCATATACCGGAGATCATACATGGAGAAACGGATACTTACTTCTATGCACTTAACTGGGGTATACAATCATATCATAATGAAAATATGGGAATGGCTATCACAGCATCCAAAGAGTATAAGCCTGAGCATGTAATGGATGACCTCAGTCATGCCTACGCATTTAGAGATGCGAGAAAAAATGTCAAATACCGTTTTCTGTCTGCATGGGAAAGAGATAATAATAACATAAAAGATGCTAAAGAATTCAAATTATTAGTAGAGAAATCATGTCAATAATCTTTTAATGTTTTTTGAAAAAAAATCGTGTATACATTTTTTATCTTAACTTATACGATAGTGAATTATCAATACAGAAAAATGAAGTGAGAGATAACTCACAACTGATTGTACAGGGATAATTTTTTCTTACATTAATGAATTCAAATATTAGGTAACACAGATAAAGTAATTAATTTAAAAACGAAGTAAAAGCTGCTCTACCCATATGGTGAAATATATACTTATAATAAGCATTTTCTATAACCTTACTGTTACAGCTCAGGTAACATGTACTGCTACTGGTGATGCGGGAAGTGGCTACACTGCTATCACTAATGCTGAATTAGGTATCGAAAATCCTGATTGTGAGCATACAACATTTGGAGCACATATCACACAAGCATATGACGTAGAATTAGATAGGAATGTATTTGTCTTTCACAGTCATATCATTGAGGATAATGATCGTTGTCTTGTAGATGATAGAGTTAGAATGGAGATCAAAGGAGGGCCAGGTACATCACTTGAGCTACAGCATCCTCAAAACGCTACTTCCTACTACAGATGGAAATTTAGAGTGAGTGATAACTTCGTCGGTGCCTCTACTTTTAATCATATATTCCAGAACAAAGCCAAAGGAGGTAATGATGATAGCTTCCCTGTACTCACCATCACCTTGAGAGCAGATAGGATAGAGCTAAGACATAATGGTGGAGATACGGGTACTGATTTGGGTATACTTGCACAAGCTGATATCTCGCTATTCAGAGGTAGGTGGATAGAAGCATATATGATGCAGACCCATAGCGAAAGCGGTCAGTTAGAAGTTACATTAAAGGATATGGCAACAGGTAATACCCTGCTCGAATATAGTAATTCTGATATAGACCTATGGAGACAAGCCGCTGATTACAACAGACCTAAGTGGGGCATATATCGAAGTAAAAACTCTATACTTAAGGATGAAAAATTCAGATTTGCAGATTTTTGTATTTCAGAAGTCGATAGTATGCTGTGTCCATCTGAGGCTGTTCTCATTACAGATACGATAGCACCCTCTGCTCCCACAGAACTGATGGTTACACAGGTGTCTTTGAGATCTGTAGGATTAAGGTGGAATATATCTACAGATGCATTTGGAGTAGATGAATATCAGATTGTACAAGATGGAGTGACTGTACAGACAACATCAGATACATCTATAGTCATAGATAATCTACTTCCCGGTACGACCTATCTATATAACGTACAAGCCATAGATGCAGCTGGCAATGTCTCCTTGCCGAGTAATACAATAAGTGTAACGACAGATGATCCAGACGTCTTGCCCACAGCACCAGCTAACCCTATGCCTGTAGATAACGCAACAAATATTAATCCTACAACGACACTTAGCTGGACTGCTGATGAGAATACAGATCGGTATAATGTATACTTAGGTACAGATATTAATCCACCTCTTGTAAGTACAGAATCTACTAATAGATATCAAGCAGACTTAGCCCCGTCTACTATATATTACTGGAGAGTAGTAGGGATTAATGATAATGGTGAGACAAGTAGTGAGCAGTGGTCATTCACCACTTCAGTGGATAATCCAGATGCACCATGGCAAGTATACAGAGCTAATATGAGGCCTGAAGTAGAAACTAATTTTTTTGAACTTAATGCGGCTCCATCCTCACCTGCTGTAGATGAGATCATCGCAGACAATAATGGATCTACTAATACCTTCTATGGATTCAGAAGTAATACCAATGAGAACTTTAGATGGAGACATGACTATATGCCTGATGATTCTATCATCACTATCGTAGTAAGACTTAGAGCGGTAGATCCTGATGTAAATGGTATATGTTATTTTGAAATACGAGCTAATGGATGGCGTCAGAAAATAAGAATTAATCAATCCACAATTAAGTTAGAAAAAACAAACCCCGTAATAGAAGCTAATCTGCCGTTCGACTTGACTAAGGATATGCATCTTATCCGTATAGTATCTACAGGTGTGTCTACTGATTTATACTTGGACGAAAACCCGATACCATTCACCAGTGGGATAAGTGATACACCAAGTAGCAATACCTATTTTGAATGGGGAAATTCTGGAGGAGCTGATTATGGATCCATCATAGATTGGTTGTCCATAGATAAGTCTGGAGGATACAGTCCAGGAGAGGGGACAGCACTACCATCTGATTTGTTTTTGAGTAGTATCGCTACCCTTTCCCGTATAGATGTAGATGGTGTGCCACTTAATGGATTCTTTCCATCTATATATAATTATGATGTCGAGACTATAAGTACTGATGTCCCACAGCTATCATGGCTGACAAGCTCCACATTAGCAACAGCTGATAGCAGTAATCCTACATCTGTGCCTAATACTGCAGCTACGATTAATGTTATAGCTCAGGATGGATACACTGAGAATATTTATACTATAAATTATAT
>CALLAG010000316.1 GCA_938002705.1 uncultured Saprospiraceae bacterium
GGCATAGAGAACGAGAGACGTATTATCATGATTAATCCATTGGATATGAAGGACTTAGGCCTTAAGGAAAAAGATATCGTCGACCTATACAATTATGATGATGGAAGCACTCGTCACGCAAATACTTTTATAGTTATACCTTATAACATTCCGAGACAATGTGTAGCGACCTACTTCCCTGAGGCCAATGTTCTCATATCTATCAAACAGAAAGCACGCAAGAGTAACACGCCTGCATCTAAGTCAGTGATCATTAAGATTAAGAAACAACAAATGGTGTAAATAGAAATTAGCTAACCGCTAATCTCTGATAGCTTTTGTTCACTAAGTAACAGCCCCAAAAGACCCATATAGAATCTAAGATAAATGATATAATCTGTATGGGTGGTAGATATTCTATTAAGTGCTTAGTCTGGAATATGTAGAATACGAATAGACTCAATACAACACAGAACATACCATAGTATGAATGTAACCCCAAGTAATCTCTATGCTTATAATACTCTATAAATAAAGGTATCAATGCCACGAGACCTATGACACCCGTGATCGTAACAAAGGTATCATGATAGCTGGTACTCAAGAAAATGAAAGCGGTCATAGATAGCATACCTGCCCACTTTGCTATTTTTAGGTTTAAGTTTTCTGTTTTAAAAACCTTAGGGACAAAGTAGAAAAAAGAAATCATACCGAGTGCTAATATGACGTGCCCTACCCTCGCCATGATACGAATCTTCTGGAACAGCTCACTCTCACTTGCATCTAACATCAGGTCACAGAAGAGGTTATTAGAATAACTATAAAAGCCTCCTTCGTTAATCAGAAACTTATAAGAAGTCAGATGCATCACAACGTAGAAGATAATGCATAGAGGAGCTAAAAATATGATTTTACTTCTTTTCAATATTGTAATCTATAGTTTGGAATTCATCTACAATAAATGATGTAATTAATTATATATGAGGACTTTATACATGTAATCTACTATGCAAATACACTAAAATCCAATCGTACATATACAATCAAGGATGAAAGTAATGAAATTGCTGATTAGCTATTGGAAAAATTGGGAATGGTTTTGAGGAATATATGATGATACTGTCCCGACAGATGACAGATCTTAGCATCGAACCACCTCCGAAAAGAATATCTTTGACCTCTCTTCGGTATTCGTAAAATCAGCACCTTCCTGCAGCGAGAGGTCACAGACCTTCGCTTAAGACAACCCAGGAAAAGAAGGTCTTCGACCTCTCTTCAGCTCACACATAACTCCCATTCTTCTTTTTATATCTTTGCCTCATCATCACAAAGATTAATTATGAGCATCACACAATCACTATTAGACAGATCAGGATCAAAATGCGAGCTATGCAGTGGTAAAGAACAACTATCAGCTCATAATGTGGCTCCTCGTTCTGGTGATAATGATAGTGATAATATTGTCGTATGTCAGACCTGCAATGAGCAGTTAGAGAACACAGATAACCTAGACGAAAATCACTGGAGGTGCCTTAATGATAGCATGTGGAATCCTGAGCCCGCAGTCCAGGTGATGGCTTTCAGATTGTTAGGTTTATTAGCTCATACAAACTGGGCTACAGATCTTAAGAATCAAATCTACATGGATGAAGCAACTACGGAATGGGCCGAAGCCGTAGGTAGCGAATCTATAGTACATAAAGATGCTAATGGTCATATCCTCAAAGCTGGAGACAACGTTGTACTCATACAAGATCTAAAAGTGAAAGGAGCCAACTTCACTGCTAAGCGAGGCACTGCAGTACGTCGGATATCTCTCGTACATGACAACCCTAATCATATAGAAGGACGTGTGGAGGATCAGCACATAGTGATACTGACACAATATGTCAAGAAGACTTAATAAATATCACATAGCAAATAAGGTCACAGCAATCCTTTAAATAACTGTTAATCCATGCATTACACTGTTATACTATTGATATGAGATAGTATATTTAATTATGGAAATGCCTAAATCTATTCACATCCCGATACTTATAGCTGCTATCCTACTGTGTACATCATGCAGTCAAAAATTCTATTATCAAGATGCATTTATCGCTAACGATATTCCAGAATTCAGAACTAAAGTCAGTAATGATGTACTTATCCAAACTCGTTTTGCCGGTGATGCATTCAACTATCTCGTCTTTGAGTTAGATATAGAGAATACATCAGATCAAGATATCACCATTTCTATCGATGATATCAGAATGCAAATAATAGATAGTGATTACACAGATAATGTCACACTAGCACCACTGAACAAAGAAGACCTAATAGAAGAACTTAAGCAAGAACATAACAGCATCAGAAAAGAAAGGAAAGTCCAAAACACAGTTGGAATCATAGGTGCAGGTCTCACAATATTATCTCTCGCTATCGCTCCTGGTGGTGATGCACTTAACACAATAGCATATGCTGCTGATGTCTCCAGTATCATTATAGAAGATAACAGATCTTATGCCCTCATACAAGGAGATATAGAAAGCCAAATTGTCTATATAGATGAGTGGGTATTAGAAGATGCGACTATCCCTGCAGGAACTAAGACATCCTACGACCTTATACTACCAAGCACACTCATTAATGGTGATGGAAGCCTAATTATAAAAAACAAGAATATAGACTATGCACAAGAATACATATTCGAAATCGTAGAAGCTAAGATGTAGCGCTTAACAAAGCTGTATTTTTAACTTACCTTTAGCCTATAATTAGATTATTACTGGTATCGCATAAAAATAGATAACTGTGTACTCAGAAAGACGCATAGTCTTTGTCCTCTTCTTCCTCTGTCTTGCCGTCAGAATATTATTTAAAGTCTTATCAGGTTATGATAATTACGAGCTATTTGTCGACGCTCATAGGTACGATATGCTGAGTAATCAGATTGTCAGTGGCAACTATGATCTCGATATAATTGCATATCTATCGGCTCCGCTATATTCTTACTCATTAGCTCTATGTAAAATCATATCATTCAATTACTGGGAGACATTAATTGTAGCATATCAATTTGTCTTGGTCAGTGTATCAGCAGTCTATATCTATAAGATAACACTGCACTTATTCAGCAGTAAAATACAGGGAGTTATAGCAAGCCTGATGTACATATTCTATCCACTTACACTGTGGTACAACTTTACACTTATCCAAGAGACATGCTTCCAAGCCTATTTTATATTTTTCATATATCACTTTCTTAAGTGCACTCAAGATCGGACGTATAAGCCATTGATATTGTCTACTTTTTTCTTTGCATTAGCATTACTCACGAAGTCGCATGTATTAATTCTTATACCTTTTCTATCATTAATTTTTATTGTAAATAGAAACTTACGCTATGCACTTCTATTTCCTATGATTGTCTTCCTGTACACCATCCCCAATGGATTAGTCAATCTAAAACTGCACAACATATATACCCTATCAAGCCACGGGAATGCCTCTTATTTTCTATTAGGCCATAGTGATCAAAC
>CALLAG010000317.1 GCA_938002705.1 uncultured Saprospiraceae bacterium
AGCGCAAATGGGTAAAGAAATAAAATTAGCTCTCGTATATAGAGACATGTGGCAAGCGTCTGGCAAATTTATGCCGACAGTAGATCAACTTACTAAAGTCGCTCCAGCGATCATAGATATGGGTTGCTTTGACAGAGTAGAAACCAATGGTGGAGGATTCGAGCAGATTAATCTTCTGAGAGGAGAGAATCCTAATGTCAGTGTCAGAAAATGGACACAACCGTTCAATGATGCAGGCATACAGACTCATATGCTTGAGAGAGGACTTAATGGTATACGGATGAGCCCATGTGCTAAGGATCTCAGAAAACTCATGTTCAGTCTGAAAAAGAAGCAGGGAACGGATATCAGCAGAAGTTTTGATGGTCTCAATAATCCTCAGAATCTGAAGTTATCTTTTGAGTATGCTAAAGAGGGAGGTATGATCGCTCAAGGATCACTCAGTATAACACACTCGCCTATACATACAGTCGAGTATTATATCAACTTGGCAGACCAATACATTAACTACGGTGCACAAGAGATCTGTATCAAAGACATGGCAGGCATAGGACGACCTGCATCTATAGGAAGGATAGTCAAAGGTGTAAGAGAACGTCATCCAGATATGTTAATCACATATCATGGTCACTCTACTACTGGCTTCTCTATCGTGTCGTCTCTGGAAGCAGCTCGCAATGGTGCAGACATTATAGACGTCAGTATGCAACCACTATCATGGGGAACAGGACATGCCGATCTACTCTCAGTGCATGCTATGCTTGAGGATGCAGGATTTCATGTTAAGCCTATAGATATGGATGCTTATATGGAAGTGAGAAGGATGACGCAAGAGTTCATAGATGATGGCCTCGGAGAATTCATTAATCCACAGAACAGATACCTCAACTCTCTACTTATAGGACCAGGACTTCCAGGAGGTATGATGGGTAGCTTAATGGCAGATCTCGAAAACAATCTCGTCTCTATCAATAAGTACCTAAAGAAAAATAACAAACCAGAAATAACACAAGATGCTTTCCTTATAAAACTATTTAAGGAGGTAGAGCATACATGGCCTAAGTTAGGTTATCCTCCATTAGTTACACCATTCAGTCAGTATGTCAAGAATCTCTCTCTGATGAATGTCATGCAGATCATGAAAGGCAAAGACAGATTCTCTATGATAGATGAGAACACATGGGGTATGATATTAGGTAAATCAGGTCAACTTCCTGGAGAAGTCGACGGGCACCTTAAGGAATTAGCTAAGGCACAAGACAGAACATTCTTCACTGATAATCCACAAGACCTCTATCCTGATGTGCTCGATGACTACAGAAAGAAGATGGCTGACAAAGGCTGGGAGACTGGACAAGATGACGAAGAACTATTCGAATATGCTATGCACCCAGCACAGTATGAAGATTACAAATCAGGTAGAGCAAAAGAAAGATTTGATGCTGATCTTGCCAAAAGGAAAGCTGCCAAAACGTCCTCTGCCGCTGCACCAGCAGCAGGAATGGTTCCTGTAACACAAGCTTCATCACAACCCAAAGACTTAGTCGTAGATGTAGATGGGCAGCAATACAAAGTAAAAATCTCATACCCAGAACAGACACAAAACAATCAACAAGAGTCCCCAGCAGCAGCTAATAATGTAAGCGACAGCAGTGGACCAGGGAAGTATATTAATTCTCCCTTAGAGGGAAAATTCTTCCTTACCAAAACATCAGCTGACAAGCCGATCAAAGTAGGTGACGTTGTCAAAAAAGGGGATACAGTAGCTTACGTAGAATCTATGAAAGTTATTAATGCTATCACCTCATCTGAAGATGGTACGGTCACAGCGATCTTAGCATCACATGGTGACGATATAGAAGAGGATGCACCATTGATCAAATTATCTTAAGCCTGTGTCTGTATTAGAGAAAATATATGAGATGACTGCTTTCAGTCAGCTCGCAACTAACCCTGCATCATTATTCATGCTGGCATTGGCTATGCTCATATTATACCTCGGTATATTCAAGAAGTATGAGCCATTATTGCTCGTACCTATAGGATTCGGGGTACTCTTAGCTAACTTTCCTGGCGGCAATATGGCCGTTATCTCAAGCCAGATGGTACCAGAGATTAAGCATATGACCCTTATAGAAATCGCTGAAGGTTACGGTATCATGAATATGCTATATTACATGCTGATCAAAACTGGATTGCTACCGCCACTTATATTTATGGGTGTAGGAGCGATGACAGATTTCGGTCCGTTGTTACGTAATCTGAGGTTGGCATTTTTTGGAGCAGCTGCACAGTTGGGGATATTTACAGTACTTATAGGCGCTATAGCATTAGGATTCACACCACAAGAAGCTGGTGCACTGGGCATCATAGGAGGTGCTGATGGACCTACCGCTATATATACAGCAATCATATTAGCACCACACTTATTAGGCCCTATAGCGATCGCTGCGTACTCATATATGGCATTAGTCCCACTGATCATCCCTATGATCGTTAAGATCACGACGACTAAGAAAGAGCTCTGTATCAATATGAAACAACAGGATAAGCTCTATCCTAATACATACAGTATTAAGAATCTGAAACTGGTCAAAATACTATTCCCTGTTATCGTTCTATTTTTCATAGCGCTTATCGTACCATCTGCTACCCCATTATTAGGTATGCTATTATTCGGTAATCTTATCAAAGAAATAGGTAGTGCTACAAGTAGATTATTCGAAGCAGCTTCTGACACGATTATGAATACAGCGACGATATTCTTAGGCCTTACAGTAGGTGCCACGATGTCAGCACAGACCTTCCTTAATACTCAGACCTTACTCATCATAGCAGGCGGATTCTTAGCATTCGGCTTCTCTATAGCAGGAGGTATCTTTGCAGTGAAGATATACAACCTCTTCTCTAAGAAGAAAATCAACCCACTCATCGGTGCCACTGGTCTAAGTGCCGTACCGATGGCTTCTCGTGTAGCCAATGACATTGCCCTCAAGCACGATCCATCTAATCACATATTACAATACGCTATGTCGAGTAATATCAGTGGTGTTATAGGTTCTGCAGTTGCAGCGGGTATCTTGATAAGTTTCTTGTCATAAGGTAGCTAAGGACAGGGTAAGCACTTTCGTGCAAATGGGTAATTTTTCATTTTTTCATCTTGACGCCAGGCAAGATCTATTTACGAGTACAGCATAACTATATTAGTGTATGGATCGAGGTTGCAAACCTCAACCATCGGGGGTAGGCATTGTGTAATAGCAGAATCAATTGAATCACATACATCAAGTAAATCATAGTTCAGACAAAGAATATTTAGGAGCTTTTCTCTATTTCAAGAAGATCCTTTTTTTTCATCTTGACGAAGGAAAGATCTATTTAGAATGTAGAAATTAGTCTGCCTGAAGGTGGTGATTTATATTGAAATAGATGTCTCCCTCGGGTCGACATGACAAAAGAACATAAAAATTATAGACGCTTGTAACAAGCAAAATCAAACAAGTATATATCTTACATACTCCCTATCACTTATATAAAATTATACATGAAGCATATTTTCCTCCTTATTTCATTATTATTTCTTTCTACCTCCATGTCATATGCTCAATCTAAGCAAGACTATGTTTGGTTTTTTGGCAAAGATCAGAATATACAACATGAGGGCATACAAGGCATTCGATTTGATTTTAATGAGAAGCCATTTAAGCCAGAAGGTGCAGATCAAGGGTTGAGTTTTGATCAAAATAATGCCTCTATATGTGATAAGGAAGGTAACTTACTATTATATACTAATGGTTGCGCTGTAGCAAATAGAGAGCATCAGGTCATGCCTAATGGCGATAGTATTAATGCTGGAGCTTTATTTGATATAGGGTGGGAGGGTGATTGTAGAAATGGATATCCTGGTCGTCAGGATATCACAATATTACCAGATCCAAATTATGACTTAGGATTCTATATTACTCATAAGACAGTAGAATTTGTGCCTGGAAACATTCCTAGTACTTTCATAAAATTTCTTAAGTACACTTATGTAGATATGAGCTTGGATGGTGGATTAGGAGACGTGACGGAGAAAAATATAGAGTTTGCCTCAGAAGGTTACTTATGGTCTTATATGACTGCGATAGGTCACATCAATCAGAAAGACTGGTGGATTGTACAACCTAAGGATGTAGATAATATCTTCTATTCTTACTTGCTATCTGCAGATGGTTTTGAATTAATAGATTCTACTGTTCTTGGCAATAGTGATTTCTTTAGAAATTCTAACGCAAGCGGAGATGCTAAGTTTTCACCTGATGGCACTAAGTATGCTTTTTTTACTTTGTACCATGGTCTATGGATTTATGATTTTGATAGAGCTACGGGACAATTTTCAAATTTTAAGAGCTTATCACTTGGAGAATCAGAGTCACTGAAATTTGCAAGTGTAGAGTTCAGCCCTAATTCAAGGTTTGCCTACTTGTCTGTTACAGATTCTTTATATCAGGTAGACTTATGGGAAGATGATCTTGAGGACGGCAAGATACTTATAGATACTTACGATGGTGTGCAAGATCCATTTGGTACTACGTTTTTCGTA
>CALLAG010000318.1 GCA_938002705.1 uncultured Saprospiraceae bacterium
CTATTAAGAGTGTAGAGTTGCTTAATCAATTTGACATAGACACGTTCAGCCAAAATCACCCGCTGTGTGATAGCCTGATTGATTTATTTGTTGGGGATGACGTCTTATCTTTAGAGCCATTGATTCAACTTAAGCATGTAGATAATTTATATATATGGAATACCAATAAACTTAAAAATTTGGCAGGATTAGATTCCCTTAGGTCAATAGGGGATGAATTATATATAAGGAGTAATGATAGTTTATCTTCTATTGCATCATTGCATATGGTGGAAGAACTCACTAATCTAAAAGTAGAAAATAATATCAATCTTAGAAATTTTAATGGTCTTCAGAATATTGAAGAGTTAGTTAACTGTATAATCTTGTCTAATCCATTAATTGAAAATTTAGAAGGTTTAGGTGGTTTAAGTTTTTGTCGATCACTCAGCCTTGCAGGTAATATTTCATTAATAGGTCTCAATCCTGATATAGAATTGAATACTATTTTTCTCAATCAGAATAGGATTATTAAGAGCATTAATACTATGTCAAATTTTGCAGACCTTTCCCAGGTTAGAAGTTTAGTTATACTACAAACCGAGAGTTTTTCTTTAGATGGAATAGATAAAATGGACTCTCTACTTTCACTAAATTTAAACTTTGTAATAAATCCAGATATAGAATCATTCGCTGATCTACAAAGGCCTATAAATAATATCAGTATTGAATTGTGTCAAAACTTACAAAACTTAGATGCATTAAGAAACAAGGAGATAAAAACAATCTATCTAAGAGATTTACAAAACCTTACAGATGTGAGCGGGTTAAATAATCTTGATGCGAATTCTTATGTCTCATTGATTAACCTTCCTATGCTTGAGGATATATCAATATTTAATGAAAGTGATTCCGCTGGTTTTCGAATAGAAGGAAATGAAAAGCTCAGTAAATGTGCTATGACCGCTATATGCAATGGCTTATATGCGGATGACAATTCTGTAGATATCTCTGACAATGCGGATGGCTGTAATGGGAATGAAGAAGTTAAGAATCAATGTCTTACGTCAACACAAAATATTGAAAATCAATTATTGTTATACCCCAATCCCGTTGTTGATGATCTTGCTTTAAAGTCAGAAGTGGCTTATGACTCTTATGAAATATATAGTATACAAGGAAAGATTGTGAGTGTGGGATATATTTTTAACAATAAAATCCCATTCTCAAACCTTTCGTCTAATCTATATATATTGAAACTTAAAAAAGAAGAGAGTTTTGATTTTATAAAAGTTATCAAGCTATAAATCAGCCACTCTTCTAATTATCTCATAAAGCGCAGGACAGTACTTAGCATTACGCTTATGCAGTGACAGGTGCTTGAAGAAGTCCATATCTCCAGAGTGGGGATACTGTCTGCATGCCGTAGGCCTCACTGCATAGATGCGACACTTGTTATCTTCTTGTAGAAATGGACAGGGACTTGCATTAATTACCCTATCGCCATCTTCATCTATAGTTATATAGGTATTTTCAAAATCAGCTCTACTCATGCCTAACGACTGTGCTATCCGCTTACTATCTCTACTTGAGACGATAGGAGGTATGCTCTTACAGCAGTTAGCACATTGTAAGCAATCCATTTCTTCAAAGACCTCTTGATGGATAGTCTCTGCTTTTTCGATGGTCGCTTTGGATTTTAATTTTGTGATCTGAGATATAGGTCCTGAGATATTAGTTGGCTTGTCTTTCTGTGATTGCCATTTTTGGAGGATATATAGGGACAATTGAGTGTTTTTTAGTTGAAGCTTAAAATTGCTAAATATATATAAAAAAGAAACCGCCCTACGGGTGTAGGACGGTCACTAAGCTTTTAAAAGAATCAATGAATAAGGCAAATACTCAATCTCAATACTATAACTTCAATTAATATGCCAAAAATTCCATCGAAGCTCGATAATGTCGCCTACTTGTCCTTTGCTAATTGTACTAAAATAGGCTACATTTGCATACTTTTTGAATTTCTACAATTATCACAGATATTAAGCTTTTATTATGGCTCTGATAGGAAAAATAAGACAACACTTCTGGTTTGTCCTCATATTATTAGGTTTGGCGCTTGCTGCCTTCCTTATTATGGATACATCATTATCTAATACAAGTCGTGGCGCATCTGATGCTCAGATAGGTTCTGTCAATGGCGAAAAGATAGATTACACAGAATTTACCAGAACAGAACAAGCCTATTTTGGGGGTTCTACAGCTGATGCTTTCGCTAAGAAGAATACAATCTGGAATTATTTTGTAGAAAAAACCTTAGTAAAAGAAGAAGCGGGAGCTTTAGGTCTCAGTGTATCATATGATGAACTAATGGATCTACAGTTCGGTAATCCGCCATCACCGATTATCACTCAGAATCAATGGAAGCCAGCTGATCTACAGAGTATCAAGAACTCTCTTACAAGTGGAGAAGCTATTAATCCAAGTCTGGAAGCATACTGGGCAGAGCAAGAGCAGCAGATCATCAACGATGCATTAAAGTCAAAGCTTAACAGTATCATATCTAAAGCTGTCTATACGCCATCATGGCTTGCAGAAGAATCTCATGCTTCTGAGAATACTAAAGTAGATTTCAAGTTTGTAAAAATTCCTTTTGATCAGATAGATGGTGCAGGAATAACTGTAGCTGATTCTGACATTAAGAATTATGTATCTACAAGAAAAGATCAATTTGAGCAAAAAGAAGAAACACGAGTAGCAGAATATGCTGTATTTGATGTTGTGCCATCTGCAAGCGACTCAGCTTACTGGATGGAGAAAGTCACTGAGATGAAGACGAACTTTATGGCTGCAAGTAATGATTCTCTTTATGTAACGAGTAATAAAGGGTACTACACACATCTATATAATAACTTAGATGCAATA
>CALLAG010000319.1 GCA_938002705.1 uncultured Saprospiraceae bacterium
CCCTATCAGCTTAGACGCATCTTTCATATTCTTACCTAAGGTCTTACCGAGGGTCTTGAAGTTAGGTTTGATTTTTTTCTTGATGACACCAGCACTATCCGTGATATATTCTACTTCTTTGACATTAACTTCTGCGATGATGAGATCCTCTACTTGTTGTACTTGTGTCTGAAAGTTAGCATCTAATACCGGCAGTAGAACTTTAGTCAATGGCTGTCTTACTCTGAGGCTTTCTTTCTTACGTAGTGATAATACAAGAGATGATATACGCTGAGCATAATTCATTCTTTGTTCTAAGGACTTATCTATTAAGTTCTCGTCTGCAGCTGGGTAGAGTGCTAAGTGTACAGAATCATGGTTCTCTTGTCCAGTTGCTGTATTAAGATTTCTGTATAACCAATCTGCAAAAAACGGTGATACAGGCGCCATTAACTTAGACACTGTTAGTAGACATGTGTAGAGCGTCTGATATGCTGCTTTCTTATCATCAGAATATTCTCCCTTCCAGAATCTACGTCTACATAATCTCACATACCAGTTACTCAGATGGTCTTCTACAAAGCTCTGGATCTTACGAGTTGCTCTTGTAGGTTCGTAATCTGCATAGTCGGCTTCTACTTCTTTGACGAGTGTATTGAGTAGAGAGATAACCCACTTGTCTATCTCCGTTCTATCGCTCATAGCTATAGATCCTTCGCTGTAATCGAAGCCATCAATATTCGCGTAAAGCGCAAAAAACGAATACGTATTATAGAGGGTTCCGAAGAACTTACGTTTCACTTCTTCTATTCCTGCGATATCAAATTTTAAGTTATCCCATGGATTAGCATTAGACATCATATACCATCTTGTGGCATCTGCTCCATGCTTATCTATCACCTCAAATGGATCTACAGAATTACCTAATCGCTTAGACATCTTGACACCATTCTTATCTAATACAAGTCCATTAGAGACCACATTCTTATAGGCTACACTATCAAAACACATCGTAGAGATCGCATGTAGTGTATAGAACCAGCCTCTCGTCTGATCCACACCCTCTGCTATAAAGTCAGCAGGGAAGTTACGTTTAAATTTCTCTTCATTCTCAAATGGATAATGCCACTGTGCATATGGCATAGACCCTGAATCAAACCATACATCTATAAGGTCAGATTCTCGCAACATTTCTTTGCCACTTGGACTGACTAATGTTACATTATCTATATAAGGTTTATGCAAGTCTGGTGGTGTCTCTTGAGATAAGCCTAATGCAGCATTGGCCTTAGCGATCTCTTCAGCTAACTGTTCTATAGAGCCGATGCATATCTCTTCTTCCTTGTCTGCCGTACGCCATATCGGTAGCGGAATACCCCAGAATCGTGATCTTGATAGATTCCAGTCCATTAGATTCTCTAACCATACTTGGAATCTACCTGTACCCGTATGTGCAGGCTTCCAGTTAATCGTCTTATTGAGCTCAGCCATCCTGTCCTTGACAGAAGATGTCTTAATGAACCAACTGTCTAGTGGATAATACAGTACTGGCTTATCAGTCCTCCAGCAGTGTGGATAGGAGTGATCATATTTTTCTACTTTGAATGCTCTATTCTCTTTCTTTAACTTGACAGCGATACGCAGATCTGTAGATTCAAATCCATCAGCTGCTCTCTCCTCATCACTATAGTATTCTGCTCTTACATAGTCACCTCCAAAGTCAGTGACTTCTTCTACAAATTTTCCTTGTGTATCTACCAGTGGCATAAATTCTTTGCCTCTTGCTACAAGAATAGAAGGCACATTATTCTGCTGACATACTCTATAATCATCAGATCCAAATACTGATGCCGTATGTACGATACCGGTACCATCCTCGGTAGAGACGAAATCTCCTAATATCACTCGGAATGCATCTCCTTCTGTAGGTTGTACATAAGGCATGAGTTGCTCATAGTGGATACCTTCGAGATCACTCCCTGTATGTGTACTTATAACTTTATAAGGAATCAGTTTATCTCCAGGAGTATAATCTTCTAATGCTATTTCTTTAGCTTCTTCCTTGAAGTATTTTCCTATCAGCTTCGTAGCCATTACAATAGTTACTGGCTCTTTAGTATAAGTATTGAATGTCTGAATAAGGCTGTACTCAATCTTAGCACCTAATGCTAATGCACAGTTAGATGGCAATGTCCATGGCGTCGTCGTCCATGCTATGAAGTACACATCATTAGGGTGCCCCTCAAATAATGCCTTAGAACTATCGTCTTTAGTTACTTTAAACTGAGCTGTGACAGAAAGATCCTTTACATCTTTATAACATCCAGGCAGATTAAGCTCATGGGAACTTAGACCTGTACCTGCTGCTGGAGAATAGGGCTGTACGGTATACCCTTTATACATAAGGTCTTTGTCATACAACTTTCTCAATAGCCACCAGACAGATTCTATATAATTGTTATCGAATGTGATGTAAGGATTCTCAAGATCAACCCAATAGCCCATCTTCGTTGTGATATCATCCCACTGGTCTTTGAACTGCATGACGGTCTTACGGCATTCCAGGTTATACTGCTCTACAGTGAGTTTCTTACCGATGTCTTCTTTAGTGATACCTAAGTTTTTCTCTACACTAAGTTCTATCGGGAGTCCGTGGGTATCCCATCCACCTTTTCTCTCTACACGCTTACCTTGCATCGTATGGAATCGACAGAACATATCCTTGACAGCTCTAGCCATGACATGGTGTATACCTGGCTTACCATTAGCTGATGGCGGCCCTTCGTAGAAGACATAACTATCTTCTTCTGGTCGTTCCGACATACTCTTCTTAAAAATATCTTCTTTCGTCCAGAAGTCTAATACATCTTTGTCTATTGCTGGTAGGTCTAATCCTTTATACTCTTTATACTTTCCCATATGTGTTCCTGTCGCGAGGTATTTTTAATTCTTATGTAATTCTTTCATTCGAGGAGAGGTCAGAGACCTTCCTTTCGATTTATAATAAATATATCAGCGTCATAGACGCTTATTTTTTTAATCCTATTTCTCTGAGTCTCTCATCGAGGTAAGCTCCTGCTGTCATATTCTCATATGCGATGGGTCTATCCTCTGTCACACAACTATCGAGACAAGTCAGGTCCATCTCACTTCTTGGGTGCAAGAAGAATGGAATACTCAGTCTCGGGATATGCCACTGATGCTTTGGTGGATTGACCACCCTGTGTGTTGTTGATTTTAAGTAATTATTAGTGAGTCTCTGGAGCATATCTCCTACATTGATGACAATCTCATTTTCTTCTGGTGTGATGTCTAACCACTCATTATCAGAAGTCAATAATTGTAATCCTCCTGCTGATGCTCCTACCAATAATGTTATCAGATTAATATCCTCATGCTGCTCTGCTCTGATAGCTGTCTCAGGCTCATGGGTGATAGGCGGGTAATGTATCGCTCGTAATATCGAATTACCGTCCTTGATATACTGATCAAAATATCCTTCATCTAAGCCCAGATATAATGCAATGGCTCTCAATAGATGTGCTCCTGATTGCTCGAATGCTTGGTACAATTGCTTAGATAGATCACTGAATGCGGGTACTGCATCTACATAGACATTATCTGGATACTCTTCTTTGTTAGGATGATCTGCATCTACGTACTGACCTATCTGGAAGAATTCCTTGAGATCAGCGACTTTAGATTGCTTAGCGTGCTCTGTGCCGAATGCTGTATAGCCTCTCTGACCTGCTAAGCCATCGAGTAGATAAGTCCTCTTCTTTTCCACAGGAAGCGAGAAGAACTCCTTAGAACTATTATAGAAATTATCTACGACTTCCTTAGGTACACCATGATTAACGACACATACGAATCCGACCTCATGGAAAGCTTTTCCAAGCTTCTCTACGAAGGCTTTACGATCTGTGTCATTGCCGTTTTTAAACTTGTCTAAATCTACGACTGGAATGTTCCGACCACTCATAATTCAATAATTTGATTAGTGATCTACAAAAATAGCTATTTATCGCCTTTTAGGCTTGTATCTTGATAATTCCAATAATTTCTGACTTTCCTTAAAGGCTATAAGCTCTATAAGGCTTGTCTCAGGATTCCTATTCATATAGGACTTGATGATCTGTCGGCCTATATAGGTAGCCGTTCTTCCAGGTGCTTCAGCTGGCATTCCAGGCGAATGTGGGCTCGGATTAAGGTATTTATTGATCTTAAGATGATTGGTCTCATATACCAGATTATTCTCAAGAAAATAATCCCATATCTGCAGCTCATTATCATCTACCCATGCCATATCATCAGTAGTGTATTCCATTATGATACTGTCTGATACCCAAGGCATTATCTGCTCCATGATATAGAGTCTCTTACCATTATAGAGCATCTGATCTAACATCCTCTTACCACGAGACTCTCCCATCAGATCAGAAGTGATAATCTCCATAGCATTTCTGACGATATACTCTTCTGTGTAGTTACGAGTAAGATAATCTGAGAACATAGGATCCTTAGGGTCTACCTGCTTATAATCAAAATCTTGGCCCAGATACATATCCAGCCCTATGCCTATACCGTCTTTGTCACCGTCTCTAAATATGATAGTCTGATATCCAAACTCAGTGATATAGGCATAAAAATTAGGCATGTCATAATCTGGGAAGTGGTACTTAAGATACTTCTGAGCTTTATTGAGATCTTTCTCTACTGACTTCAGATTAGGATAAGCTTGATCTACTGACTTCTGTAGTGATATAATAGGATCTGCGGTAAGGAAGTCTTTTATGTAAATGAGAAAGCTATCCTTAGACGATGACTTAAAATTCAACAGTTCGTTGAAGTAGAGATCTGTTAGTTGCGGATATTTCTGCGTAAGCGCTGCGTAAGAATTCTCGATATC
>CALLAG010000320.1 GCA_938002705.1 uncultured Saprospiraceae bacterium
TATAGATTTAGCTAATATTCTGTCATAACCAAAATTGCAAAATTCGTTATTAGATATCACTCTGCGATCGAAAAGATAAAAAAGAGACCTGCTATAAAAGAAGAAGAAGAAGAAGAAGAAGAAACGTTCTGCACACGTGGGAATTAATCAGATTCGTATTCATTCTAACTGTGGAGCATAATCCCGATGGGATAATATTAATTATAGAAGAACCAAGATTTATAAATACCGAACCTCGAACAAGTGACATCCTCGGCTATAATCAGTCAGATTATCTCACCTTCTTATCTAATTCATATGATAATAGATCGAGATTAATCCTATATTTAGTCTCAAACAATAATTGTCTATGGAAGTCCTTAGGATAGAAAATTTGTCGAAGAATTATGGCTCTGTGAAAGCACTTAATAATCTGAGTCTCACGGTAAACAGTGGTGAAATCATGGGTATCTTAGGACCTAACGGAAGTGGTAAGACGACGACCCTCGGCATCATACTCGGTATACTCAAATCCGACAGTGGACAGTTTACCTGGTTCGAGAATAAGTATGACAATCACAGACTACATATAGGCTCTATACTGGAGACACCTAATTTCTTTCCATATCTCAATGCTGATGAGAATTTAGATATCATACGCCAGATCAAAGGCATAGATGATAAAAACTTCGATGAAGTATTAGAACTCGTCAAACTAAAAGGGAGACGTAAGTCACAGTTCAGGACATTCTCTCTCGGTATGAAACAGAGGCTTGCTATAGCAGCGACGCTGATAGGTGACCCTGATGTTGTAATCTTTGACGAGCCTACTAATGGTCTTGATCCTGAGGGGATTGCAGAAGTAAGAAGGACACTACAGAATATCGCATCGAGAGGTAAGACCGTCATCATGGCCAGTCATATTCTCGATGAAGTAGAGAAGATATGCAGCCATGTTACTATAATAAAACGCGGCCAACTAATGGCTTCTGGCAATGTAGGATCTATCCTATCTACAGATCTGACACTAGAGCTCGCAAGCGATGATATGGTGCAGCTTAGTCATTTCCTAACAGCACATCCTGGCATCTCTAATATCAAAAAAATAGGCGCAGTCATAGAATGTAATGCCAAAGAAGACATCAATGTAGCAGATATAAACAAAGCAGCATTTGCACAAAATATATCCCTTACTCATCTTGTCGCTCGTAAAACAAGACTGGAAGAAGAGTTTCTTAAAATTACTGGTAACCCTTCTAAAAACTAATCGATATGTTGAAACTATTAAAACTCGAATTTTCAAAGTTTAGAAAGAGTACCGTTGTCTTATTACTCTCTACAATGTTCATCGTATTCCTTCCATTCTCGTTATCCGTGGGTAAGTTATTTAAGAATCTGCCTCCCATGTTACCTTCAGAGAAAGTATTCGTAGAATTCTCTACGGTATGGGAGTACCTGGGTTATGCGGGTAATTGGATGGTGTTCTTTTTTATAGGTGTATTGATCATCTACACCATAACATTAGAGGTGTCATATAAGACATTACGGCAATCGATTATAGCTGGAATGACTCGTAACCAGTACTTCTTATCTAAGATATATCTGGTATTAGTCATCAGTATTTTTGTTACTTTATACTATACACTTATAGCGCTAATTATAGGATTTATTAATACCCCTGATGCTGATATATCGATGGCTTTCGCCAATGAATGGGCTATACCACGATTTTTTCTGATGAGTGTCGGATATCTCAGTTTTGCTATGATGATCGCCTATCTGATAAGGAACTCTGGCTTAGCTGTATTCCTATATTTATCAATCGTATTGCTGGTAGAACCTCTTGTCCGGTTAGGGCATATGAAGTTCTTAGGAGCTAAGTTTCAGAATTACTACCCTATGAATATCGTAGAAGATCTGATGCCACTACCACTGCTCAAAATAGCCGATTATGTCAAATCAAGCGAAATAGATCTTACTGTCCTATTGTCTTACAGAACTGCAGCGGTAGGAACGATTATTTATATTCTAATATTCACAGGTATCAGTTATTATAATTTTACAAAAAGAGATCTCTAATTAACTTATGAAAAACATTCTCGTCTCTGGAGGTACCGGTCAGCTTGGACAGGAGATCACATATTTACAACATAAATATCCTCAGTATCAATTCGATATTATGGGTAGAGCTCAGCTTGATCTCGAAAGTGAAGCCAGCATCAAAAACGTACTTACTTCTAAGAAGTATGACTACTTCATCAATGCAGGCGCCTATACAGCTGTAGATAAAGCTGAGACAGATGCCTCGACCGCATATGCCATCAATGGTATGGCCATGCATCATATCTCTAACTATATTCCGGAGGGCTGTACGCTCATACATGTATCAACAGATTATGTATACCATATCAAGTCCGAGAAACCGCTAAGAGAATCTGACACTTGTAATCCGCAAGGCGTCTATGCACGATCCAAGTATCAAGGTGAGCAATTCGTCAGAGCTACTATACCAAAGTCTATTATACTAAGAACGTCATGGGTCTACTCCACTTACGGTAACAACTTCGTCAAAACGATGCTACGATTAGGACCCGAAAAAGAAAAACTATCTATCGTCAGCGATCAAGTAGGAACACCGACTTATGCTCGCAATATAGCGACGACCATATTGTCCATGATAGAGACATTAGACTCGCAAGATGTCGCCGACCGTAAGTATGGCACCTACAATTATACCGATGGAGGCTCTACGAACTGGGCAGATTTTGCACGGCATATTTTTGAAGTTTCTGGTATCACCTGTCGCGTAGATAATACAACTACAGAGGCATATGGTGCTGCTGCACCACGACCACTGTGGAGTGTGCTTTCTTGTGAGAAGATTGAGGTGGATTATGGGATTGTAGGTCGTTCTTGGAAGGAGAGTTTGTTGGAGTGTATGGAGGAGATTGGGGGTTAATCAAGTGATCAAGGGGGTAAGGATTAAGAGTAGGTACTAAGGAATCGAGGCCTTAAGGATATCAAGGTGTAATGTCTAATGTGTACCCTAATCACAATCATCATAATAATCACATGACTGACAGTTTAGACATTTTCATTTTGTCAGAATCTGGATTTTCAGGATTATTGGATACGCAGGATTTAGGTCCAATTTAGACCTAATCACAATCATCATAATAATCACATGACTCACAGTTCAGACACCATTCAGACATAATATTGCAACCAACTGTCTTACAATACAGTTCCCATTCTCTAATTCGAGTCCTATCCTTACTGTATTTTGCATAAATTGGTGGTATATTTCGTTTTAACTTAATCAATGCGATACCTAATATTCTGCATAGTTCTGATACTCAGCGTATCATCATTATATGCCACTCATAATAGATCTGGCGAGATCACCTATGAGCAAATAGGTCCTCTGACGATACGAGCAACAATAACGACATATACCAAGGCCAGCTCTACAGGTGTCGATAGAGATAGCCTGACGCTGGACTGGGGCGATAATACTTTCGAGCTGGTAGCTCGGACTAATAGCCCTGGGCAGATCATCCCTGGAGAAGATATCAAAGTCAACTTCTACACAGCGGAGCATACCTACCCTGGCAGAGCGACATATACTCTCTCATTTGCAGATCCTAATAGGGTCAATAATATCCAGAATGTCAACTTCCCTAATTCTGTAGATGTCCCTTTCTATGTGCAGACGACTTTTACATTTGTCAATTCTCAGTTTCAGGGATTTAATAACTCTGTGATATTGCTGCAGCCGCCTATAGATTTTGCATGTACCGGACAGGTATTCATACATAATCCTAATGCATACGATCCTGATGGAGATAGTCTTGCTTATGAACTCATAGTTCCCTTCGAGTCAGAAGGAACTGAAGTCCCGAGGTACAAATTCCCGAACGAAATATTACCCGGTCCTGATAATCTTATATCGCTCGATGCAGTTACCGGAGATTTCGTATGGAATGCACCTAAGTCAGCAGGAGAATATAATATCGCTATAAAAATTAAAGAATACCGAAACGGCGTCTTACTCAACAGTGTCATCCGTGACATGCAGATATTCGTAGATATATGTAATAATCAGCCCCCGACTATAGAACTGATAGATGAGATATGTGTGATCGCTGGGACGCGAATAGAGATACCGATAATCATCGACGATGCAGATATAGACCAGCAAGTAAGACTTACGGCTACAGGAGGTCCGTTCCTTGAGCGATTCTCTAATGCTCAGCTGACAGGTGATGGTGAGTATGGCGATGTAGCAAGACAAGAACAATTCATATGGGAGACCCAATGCGAACATATCTCTGACAGTTACTATCAGGTCGTATTCAAAGCTCAAGATAATTCTATCATGGGTACGACGGGCTTATCAATACTGAAGACCTTACGTATCAAGGTCCTCGGCCCACCACCTGAAGAAGTCACAGCAGAGATCACTACCGAAGAATCAGCAAGAATAGAATGGGCACTCCCCTACGATTGTGAGTCAACGCTTAATAACTACTTCATAGGATTCAGTGTATGGAGGAAGGTGAATAGTAATCCATTTGATATAGATACATGTGTAGGTGGTCTCGAAGGTCGTGGCTACGAACCCATTAATTTCTTGACTAATCAGAATGATGGCGATAGATACTTCTTCGTAGATACGACATTAGAAAAAAGTAAAATCTATTGCTACAGAGTATTGGCTAATTTTGCATTGAGGACACCTTCTGGCAATCCGTTTAATATAGCGGAAAGTCTGCCTTCTGCAGAAATATGTGTACAGCTGGAACAAGACATACCCCTTATCACCAATGTGACAGTCACTAATACTGATGTCACTAACGGGATAATAGATGTGGCATGGATTAAGCCCCTGGCTGATGACTTAGATACTATAACCAACCCTGGACCTTATAGATATGAGGTCCTCAGATCTACAGATGCCGTTATATATAATAGAATAACTTCGGGAGAATTCGTTACTCAAAACCTGAGTGATGATATAACACTTCTCTATACGGACAGTGGTCTTAATACAACTAATACCCAATATTACTATCGCATAGACTTCTATGCTAATGACATACTCTACGGTGCATCACCGGAGGCAAGCTCAGTATTTACTACAGTCGCATCTTCTGATCAAGTTAACATACTCAGCTGGAATGAAGAGACCCCATGGGTTAACTACAAATACAGAGTATTCCGAAAAGATACCCCAGGTGGCGCTTTCGCGGAAATAGCTTACGTTACTGAAAGCACATACTCTGACACAGATGTGCTCAATGATATAGAGTACTGTTACTATGTAGAAAGTGAAGGTACTTATGGCCTGACCACAACGCCATCACCATTGTATAATCTATCACAAGAACTATGTGCCAGCCCTGTAGACACGGTGGGACCATGTGCTCCTACACTGACTGTAGAAAGCCCGTGTGAGCTTATTGAGGCTGGTATCACAGTTAATGAATTCATCAATATGCTGACCTGGAACATCTCTACTCTAACATGTGAGGATAGCGACGATATAGAA
>CALLAG010000321.1 GCA_938002705.1 uncultured Saprospiraceae bacterium
AGGCTGCAGGACGAGACTGTATGGTTGACACAAGATCAGATGGCTACGCTATTTGGTAAGGCAAAGTCCACTATCAATGAGCATATTAAAAATATTTATGCCGAAGGGGAGCTGCTAAAAGAAGGGACTTTACAGAAATTCGGAATTTCCGAATTTCAGCAGAAACCTTATAATTACTATAATTTAGACGTTATCATCTCAGTAGGATATCGTGTAAGGTTACAACTATGTACACAATTGAGAATATGACCTATTTAAAGACTTAAAGAGTATATCGTGTAGAAATCTGAGCTCAATTATTACTGATTTATATCAGGTAATTCTATGAATATAACCATACTTTAATCATTTCATTAATCCAAAACAAAAATGAAAGTCACCGCCGAAAAAAATGAAAAAGTTGCAAACATGATATTTGCATCCATTTATCCACTATACATGAATAGGTTGGAGAAGAATGGAAGAACGAGAGAGGAATTCCATCAAGTCTTAGAATGGTTAACTGGATATGATGAGGCACAATTACAGAAGTTGATAGAGGAAAAGGTGACATACAAGACATTCTTTGATGGAGCAAAATTGCATCCCAATGCACACCTTATCAAAGGCGTCGTCTGTGGATACAGAATCGAAGAAATAGAAGATGAATTCGAATTGTATAGGCAATGCAGACAGATGGAGAAGTTAATAGACGAATTAGCCAAAGGTCGTAAGATGGAGAAGATATTGCGAGTAGATAAGTCTGATAGTAAATGATGTCAGGTTCTTACTCTTCTAAAATCGAAAAATAATAAACAGGTAAGAGAAAGGAATAGATAAAACAGAAGGAATTAAAATGGATTTCTGGATTTTACTAATCCACATTCTCGGCCCACTTCCGGAATTTCCCCTTGTCCATGATAGACGAACTCATCAGTATAGCTATGGGCTCTGTACTCTGAAACTGGCCCAAGATGATCCTCGTGATCGATATTAAAGGTAGCGCTAATAATACACCACCCACACCCCATAGGGTACCTAATATGACAATAGAGAGTACTGCAAAAAAAGGATTGATGTCTACCTTATTGCCCACGATGTTAGGCGTGATGAAATTACCCTCTATCTGCTGTATGACCATGTAGTACAATAGTACGGCTATAGGTTGCCATGAGCTATCAGCAGTACTGAGTGCATAGATGAATGGAAGCATACCACCGATGGCAGTACCTGCGTAAGGAATGATAGATAAGACTCCTGCGAGTACGCCCCAGAACATAGGGTGTTCTATGCCGATTACCGTGAGGCCTATAGTATTCAGTACAGACAGTATGACCATGACAAGACCTACGCCACCGACGTATGATTTTATAGTTTCTTTTATCTCAGTAAGTGTCTCTTTTATGTCAGGCCTATTTTCTTTTTCGAATTGGTATATGATGAAGTTCTTAAAGCTCTTTCTGTAGTAGAGTAGAAAGAAAGTGTAGAGGAAGCAGAGTCCCGTGCTTACAAGGAAACTTGCTGATGACATAAGTCCTTTGCTCACGACGGCGAGTGATCCATCAGCTATATTGCTGGATTTACCTATGAGAGCATTAGCATCTATTTTCATAAATGGTAATGTCTTGTTCAATTTACTGATGCCTTGCTCGACTCCATCTTTGAGGCTACTTTCTATAGATGGCAGCGAGTCCATAATGTTAATTATTTGATAGGAAAATAACATAGCAACAATAAGGACGGGTACTAATACCGCTAAGAAGGTAAGTGGAATAGACAGCCATCGCTTGTGGACGTACTTAAGTATCTTCTTATCTATGGGATATAGAAAAATAGAAAACAAAACCCCAAAAGTGAGGGGTATAAGTATGGACTTACCTATGACCGATAACCAGCCCACACCTATGACGATTATAAGTGTGTAAGCTATTTTTTGTAAACTAAGGTTATTGTGCATAGGCTATTTTTAGTCTCATAAGAACTCTACATATGCGTAAAGCTACGATATCAACACTTGTGTAAGTAATTCTGTCCAGATATATTCTTTCAATAGAAATTGCCTACGCTTAGATTATTTAGATAACCATGCGTCTAACATCCAGCTTTTCTTCTCTATAGAGCCTAAGAATCCTCCTACGAGATCTACGGTACCTTCGTCTGAGGCGTCACCAGCAGTCGCAAGTACGGTTCTCATATTAGCGATGAGTTTCTTATGATCTGAGAGTATGGACTTGACCATCTCATTGGGATCAAGTGTTGAGAATTCTTTGACGTCAGCTGTAGTTAGATATTCAGATAATGTCGATATAGGTTTCATCCTGAGCGTCAGAATTCTCTCCGCTATCTCGTCGATACTGACTTTTGCTTCGTTATATAATTCCTCGAATTTTTCGTGTAAGTCAAAGAAGTGAGGTCCAGAAATATTCCAGTGATAATTTCTTAAGTTTTGATAATATATCTGGTAGTTAGACAATAGTTTATTGAGTTGATCTGATGTTTCCTTTAGTTTCTCTGGCTTGAATCCTAAGTAGTTCATAGTAATTTATTTTTAAGAATGGGTATAATAGGGATTTGAAATAATCACGGTGTGTAATTAGCTTTTCTTAGCTTTTGTTAAATTGACGATAGAGCTAATGGCTTTATTGACAAAACTAAAATCTGGCTTTATATATCTCAGAGGTTCTATGTTGTCAAAATTATCTTTCAGCTCTCTTTTAGCTATTTCTATGTCTTCTTGTAATTTTCTCTTCTTTGTAGTGATGTCTTGATTCATGATCTGATGGTTATGGAGTTATGCTCAGTTATTAGTTAGAGTAATGAGATCTGATTATTTATAATAGTTAGTTACTCGGACTATGTATTAGTTCGTTCCTATGATGGAAGAATATATAATCTTAGTAATTGGTTTTACAATAAGAGTTTTCCTTAGTCCATATATTATCAGGATAAGGACTGCAAGACATCCAGACATGATAAGTAGGGCAGTACTTAATGAACCTACTGACTGAGCTATCAGTAGGGTAAAAAATATCAATAACATAGCAAAAATAAACATTGATATTGCGCCTATGAGCAGTCCGAGAATACTTACACTTACGACACTAGATGCAGTTTCTGCTGCTTCTATTTTTTTTAACTCTATAGTATTGTTTACTATGGTTTTGACGTATTCAAGATTTTCTCCTACATCTGTCATAAGGTGATTGCTCATAGTCGTTTTTTGATGATATTAGATTGGTGATAAATTATAAACTAATATCGATTTTGTAAGTACTTAGTTTATTTGAAGATTTTAAATTTCACAACTTATTAATTGTAAGCTGAATTATTGAGCTTTTCTTTAGCATTATTGATCCCTTGCTGAAACTTGCTGATATTCTGACTTGATGACTTGCTTACATTTTCTGCTTTTTCGTTTAACGTTTCTTTTAGGCTTGATAGGCTTTCGCTGGCCGATTGTAATACTGCGTTAGATTTTTCCTTGGCTTGTTCTGCTACTGTGGTTGCCTTTTCGGTAATTTCGCTTGTGAGCTGATTGCTTTTTGCTATTACCTTTTTTCTTAGCTTCTTGCCGTTATCGGTCTGTAAGTAGTATGCTGCTGCGGCACCTGCGAGTATACCTCCGAAAAATAAAAGTTTACCGTTATTAGAATTAGAATTAGTGTTTTTCATGTTTAAATTTTATGTTGAATGAATAAATTGTTTTTATAATTGAAACTTGTATCTATTATGCTGCTACTGATAGATTACTATCTACAACAGTCTTTAGTTTATTTCTTGCGAAGTTGATTCGACTCTTGACAGTCCCTATGGGAATATCTAAAGTGTCAGCGATCTCATCGTATTTGAAGCCTTCTACGTGCATCATGAATGGCATCTTCGTTTTGTATGATAAGTCCTCTATGTGAGAGTATATTTCTTGTACTCTTAACTTTGATTCTGCATTGTTATGCACTGAAGCTCTACTTTCGATATTGTATGTGTAATCTTCTATAGGACCTCCGACGATACTTCTTTTTTTCTTCTTGTGATAGTTGGTTATGAATGTATTCTTAAGTATTGTAAATGCCCAACTCTTAAAACTCGTCCCTTCTCTGAATGTATGTATACCTCTTAGCGCTTTCAGGGCTGTTTGTTGAACTAAGTCCTCTGCGTCAGTATGATTTTTAGTCAGCTTTAAAGCGAAATTCATTAATCCTGTTTTGTTGATTTCGAAATTCTGTGAAAATTTGATCTGATTCATAGTATTTAGTTTATTAAAGGTTAGGCAATTATTGTCTGCTTGATATAGTAATAACTGCAAGATATGCACATTGTTCAAATAAATGTGCATTAAATGATCAAATTATTTGTTGATAGTTTATGAAATTGTCTAATTATCTGATATTCTGAATGTTATAAAGTCGCATTAATTGCACAAAATGACCAATTTTGCGTATCGCTATATGATTTTTTGGATTTATGATTACGTAATTGACTTACTTGGACGAAGCTGGTTGGTAATCTATGTCAAGTGATTAGTCAAAATATCCAATTGTGAACATAGTAGGCAAATCTTAGAAGGTAGATATCTATATATCCTATCGTCATGTACGTGTACTTGACAGCATATAGATTTTATTTATTCAGATTATATGAGAAATGTGAATATTAAGCTCTTTGGGGCTTATTTTTATTGATTGCGTTGATAACTGATTCGTTATAAGATAAGAGGTGTTCCATTAGATTAATGAAGTTGTCTATGTCATGCATTAATTTGTCTTTACTGGGAGAGTTTTCTACGATGCTTTCTTTTTTGAAAGTATAGAAAGACTTAAATCCCTCGAGAACTTTATTAATTTTTATTGACTTATCAATGAATTCAGTGATCTCATCATTCTGAATACTTGGATTATCTACAGAAAGCGTATTGTTAGATGTAGCACTCTCGAACTTATCGTAAGCTTGGTCCTCCTTAAGTTTTAGGTTGATAAGATCTTGTACTGTGATATCAAAAAATTTAGCCATTTTAAGAATAATCTTAAGTCGTGGCTCTACACCTTTGCTTTCATAAGCAGCAACATTGGACCTGCTAATCCCGAGTTCTTCAGCTAATTGGGTCTGATTAAGTCCCAGTTGCTTTCTGAGGAATCTTATGTTATTTGATAAAGCGTTGTTAAATTCTTCCATATCTCTATATCTTATGATTAAAGTACCCTTTTTTATATTTACACTACTTTAATTGACTCAAAAATGTTCATATATTTATCTTATTAGATC
>CALLAG010000322.1 GCA_938002705.1 uncultured Saprospiraceae bacterium
CGGTAATTCGCATTATAATTTATTCCATATCTGCGTTAGAAAGCCTCGCCATAGCTAAGGCTATGTCTACGTTTTCTGTCTTAATCTGAAATAAATTATATGAGCGATCTTATCCGCCATTCTATAAGTCAAATTGTATAAGACTGTGCTCTTCTTTATGATCGCTGCCAATATAAATATGGGGAATATCACAATCACTGCAATATTCCCCATCTAATCTATATATAGATTTCTGTCGTTTATCTATTCTGATCTATCTTAATATCACCAACTTACCGAATC
Source organism: uncultured Saprospiraceae bacterium (assembly GCA_938002705.1). Classification (GTDB taxonomy): domain Bacteria; phylum Bacteroidota; class Bacteroidia; order Chitinophagales; family Saprospiraceae; genus RFSX01. Next base: position 283 of record CALLAG010000322.1, read on the forward strand.
CTTTTGTGAAAAAGCTATCAATGTTTTGATTATTAAGATGCTTAATCTCTTCATCATCAGAATGCGAAGTAAAGACTCTATAGATATATACGCCATTAGCTAATTTATTACCAAACTCATCTGTACCATCCCACTTATAATCAGTTCTATTGACACCTATTCTAAGGTTACCCATTTCTTCTTTTGTTATTTCCTTGACAACCTTACCTGATAATGTCATGATCTGTATCGTGAATACATCTGGCACCTCATAACCTGTCAATGTAAATACAAACTGGGTAGATGTAGAAAATGGATTAGGATAATTAAGTACGTTAGTAATAGAAGATTCTTTAATAACTTCAAATCTGATTTCTATATCTTGATCACCTGATAAGTTACCTGAGTCATCTTTTCCTTGTACATATAATATATACTCTCCAGATTCTAATTCTGGTAAGAATTGCAACTTAGCAAATCCCGTAGTAGAATCCGCTGGTGTAAATACAACATTACTTGCAGATAAATCTACTGGATATGATTGTGGATCTGGTAAAGCTTGTAATGCCAAATCAAAGTTAGAAATATCATCAATGAAAAACTGATCATTCTCATCTCTTAAGATAACACAGATATTAGGTGTCGGAGATACGATATCGCCATCCATAATATGTAAGCCATCGAATGTAACATCTAATAATGGATTAACCTTATCACCTAAAACCGTAAAATCAAGAATCCCGATATTATTGAAGTCATATTGCTCTCTCTGATCTTCTTCTGGATTAATCTCTACTCTGAACTGGTGTAAGCCATTAAGGTCTGCAGTAGGATATTCGAAATCAATATCTACCGTAGAGCCCGCCTTGAGTGGTGCTACCTTATTATACTCGACAACCTCTGTATTGCTCTCATCTACAATAGTATACTTGACTAATAAGCTATCCATATCCGTCTCAGTAATATTAGTTGCTACTGTGCTAAGCATTAGAGGCTGACCTATCTGCAGAGTATCATTATTAAAGACAAATTTTTCTGTTGTGTTCAATACTGCTTCTGGTATAGCTGCATATAATACTCTCCAGTATTCCATCTGCGCTGATGTTCTAGATGTAGGGTCATTAGAATAGAAATTCAACTTTAAGTATGGATATTGTTGCGCATCTATCGTCGAAAGATCAAAATCAAAATTATCCACGTTCTCAAAAAGTATGACTTCATTACCTGCTGCATCTATGCCGATGATACTTAAGTTAATAGAATCCTCTGCAGTATCTATTCCATCGAGATCCCATAATAACTTATCCCATTCTTGTGCAGGACCTATTGTTGTAGACTGGACATTCCCTTCATCCCAACTGCCTATTACTGTAAAGTCTAATTCTATTCTGTCGTTAATATCAGTTGCTATAACTTCTTTTGGAGCCCAAGAAGGATCTCCTTTTCTGTAAGCGAATATATATGGCTTAGCTCCATCAGCTAATTCTCTAACCTTAGTAGCACCATTATTTTCTAAAATCGAAAATAAATCTCTTCCTACGACGCCGGCATCAGCAGCCCATTCTTCTGGCTGATAATCAGGATCTAATGTCACATCAGATCTTTGTACAGTAAAGAAAATCACATAGTGTCCATCAGGAATAATATCTTCTAACAATGACATCGCAGAATTTCTCTCATCTGGAGTCCTCGTCCAGTAAGGAAAGAAAAACCTATCTGCGGCCCATGATGATCCCACAATACTTTCATATAATGAATTAGGCACTGGTTGGTTCTTCCAAGGTAAGCCCGTATTGCCATCTATGACACTTATGTATACTCCTGACTTGATATTACCATCACTGACAAACTGAAGATATTCCTGCGGATCATTCTGAGCTACTATCTTAGGGTTCTCACTATTGCCACCCTTGTGTACGATATTAGTCACCTTTATGTCTGCGATATTATCTTCATATGTAAAAGTTCTACTTTCTGGATTCATTTCATAATTCAGGTAGTCATCCTTAAGCCACTGGTAGAAGTGACTCTGATTCCATCCATCAGAAGATCCATCTAAGTATACAAATGAACTCGTATTCCATATTGTATTCTCTACATCCTTAGGTATGATTCTCCAATAATATACTACCTCATCTTGATATTGTATTGTAGGACTCCACTCTATAAGACCAGGTGCAGAGACAACCTCTGTCGTCACCATTAGATTACTATCAAATGATTCTGTGGTATCAATCTCCAAGACATAAGTCTGCATATCTGCAAAGGCATTACTTGCAGAAGCCTTAAGCGTAATACCTTGCTCGTGGACTATTGCAAAATCAGTGGGATATATAGGAAAAGCACTGTTATCAAATACGAAGAAACAGTATCCTTCATTATTATAAGCTAACTTAAGATCATTATTCTCTTCTGCTATAGGATTAGGATATTCTTCATGTTTCTTATCATAATCTAATACGATATTTATAACATTTTTTCCTACTCCATCTAATCCTGGATTAGCTAACGTTAAGTTGACAGTCGTTCTATTATTAGGTGTTATTGTATTGAAGTATAAAGTATCTGACTGGCCCTCTCCATAACTATGTACTAAATAATTAGACATAGAATCTTGTAGTCCGCCTCTTCCAAGATTAGCAATATCAAAACTGATTTCTATTTTGTCATCTTGAGTTCCTATGTCGTCCTTAGTTGATATTGTAGAGAAGTCTACTACATAATCTGGTCCTGGTGCTGAAAACAACCTTATCGCTGGATCTCCATGTAGTGTGTTCTGTTCGTGTAATGTGACATATCTGTAATTATTAGGATTGTATTGGTTCTCTAATAACTGTCTCATCAGAGCCCCTATTGGCTCACCATAATACTCACCACCTATTAAACTGTAGAATTCATTACCCATATCTGCTAACGTGTTAGGATATGCATTACCTGAAGAAGCAAAGAATGCAATAGCACCTAAGTCTTTAGTCAAGACCATTTTCTCACTTAAGCTTATAAGGTTTGCATTAAGATCGCCAGCCTTACATCCCATAGCTAACATGATAGGCCATCTACCATAGTTGTCATACTTTTCAGGATCTTCTATACTGAAATCTAAAGTTCCTTGTGATGAGTGACCAAAAAATGTAAGTAATGATACACCGGCATTTATATCATTCAATATCTGTTGTGATAAGGTAGTCTGTACCGGGTCACTTGATGTTTTCTCGTAAGTTTTTACAGCTGCTCCAAATAAATTAGTCTCGATAGAGTCCTTCATACTCAATAAGTAACGATATAGTAACTGCTGCTCTGACGGCCCACCGCCACTCAGGTGTAATACATTCTTAAGCCACAACCTATCTTCGATAGATAGATTCTCTACGTCTGACAATCTTGAGTAAACTTTTACCTTATCAAGGTAATCTCTAATCTGTTCTGTATTAGCGACTGCTAATCGACCTAATGATACAAATGGATATGTCTTGGAACCCTCTGAGAATAATAAATTATCAGATCCTGGTTTACCATAAGTAGGTACAAATGATTTTATTAAAGTTTGTTTGTTCCTGTTTGTATAGTCTAATCCTTTTCCTAATAATAAGACCGTATTGAAGTCTGGCCATTTAGTTTTAATATAATTAGCAAAGTTCTTGATCGCATAAGAGTGTCCTGATATTCCATAACCAAATTGGTCACAGATATCTTCTACATGTAGAACATGCGTAGAATATTCTCCACCTTGCTCTGAGGCTCTAAAGTCAGCATACTCTTGTACATAGTTAGCTCCGTTTTCATTGACGTCTAACAGTTCGCTTGTAAGAATTAAATATTCTGCATTTATATCATCGATGTT
>CALLAG010000323.1 GCA_938002705.1 uncultured Saprospiraceae bacterium
TAATGACAATACGATATTCCCTGGTGCTCCAGAACTATGCGATAATAAAGATAACAATTGTGATGGCGACACTGACGAAGGCTTAGTACAAGAAACATACTATGCTGATATGGATTTTGATAATTTTGGTAATCCTATGGATAGCCTTATTTCTTGTTTTCAGCCGTTCGGATTTGTAAGCAATAATCAAGACTGTGATGATACTAATCCTGATATTAATCCAGATGCGACTGAGGTGTGTGATACAGTTGATAATAACTGTGATGGTGTTATAGACGAAGGTTTAGTTTCTATCACTTATTATAATGATGCTGATGGGGATGGTTACGGAGATCCTAATACAGGAACTGACTCATGTCTACAGCCACCAGATCTTGTTACTGATAATACAGACTGTGATGATACTAATCCAGATATTAATCCTGAAGCAATAGAAATATTAGGTAATGGAATAGATGAAAACTGTGATGGTAGAGATAATACTACAGCTGTTAACGAGTTGCAAGGTGATGACTATAATGTATTCCCTAATCCCACATCAGATATCTTCTATGTAACAGGAATTAACTACTCAAGGATAGATGTGAAGGACAAATTAGGCAGGTCTATCCTTTCTGTTAACGATAACAAAGGCATAGATCTTAGTGATTATCCTAATGGTTTGTATTTGATAAGTCTATATAATTCTTCTGCGGAATTGATAGGATTAAGTAAGGTCGTAAAGCAATAATGAGATAGGAATTGATACTGTGAATAAAAAAAGCAACGACTATACAGTCGTTGCTTTTTTATTTATAATCTTATAAGTGATATAGATAGCCTTTATCTATTTGCTTGCTGAAGTATATTATTCTATCTCATCAGTGATGATATGTCCACTCCCAAAACCGATTGGGTTCATCCCCATTTTCTCAGGCATATCATCGTCAAAATCTTCCCACTCAATGACTTCTTGTAAGAATTCTTCTACATATCTGAGTATGAAGCCTTCACTTAATTCTTCGGGTCTTATGATCTCTACATTCTTAGGAGGTTTAGGTTGGCCATATCCTTCTATGAACGGGTACAGGATCATTATCATCAACTTACCGTTAAATAGTTGTTGGAATATAAGTGATCCATTATTTTTTATAAATGGTCTTTTAGTTTTGTTGCCTGGAAATTTTTCTGCGATACCACTTATTTCTGTACCCAAAGAAAAATTAATGACTTCAAGATTTTCGATATCATCTTTGTACTCTATGAAGGCATTAAGATCTGTCTCAGAGATTATTTTCTCCAGCGTTTTAGTTAATGTTTTTTTTATTGTTTTAGGCCATTCAGCTCTATATTTTTTTGTTGTTACGAGTAGAGTATTGTACTTGTCTACTTTAGCCGTGATATTACTTAAGTCCATTATTTTTCTATTAATATTTTTTTAATTTTTCTATAGCTTCCGCGAGTCTATTTTTGGCCAGAAATATTTTTTCTAATTCTGGAGAAAAAGGTACCGGTGTATCAAGACTAGCGACTCGCATAACTGGTCCATCAAGATGTTCAAAGAGATTTTCTGAAATATATGCAGATATCTCACCTCCGATACCTCCAAAGAGGCTGTCTTCATGTAGGATGATGACCTTATTAGTCTTCTTAACTGAATCAACTATCATTCCATAATCTAATGGTTGTAGACTTCTTAGGTCTATAATGTCAGCATCTATACCATTCTCCTCACAGTGGTCCTTAGCCCAGTGCACGGCCATCCCATAAGTAATGATACTTATATCTTGCCCGTCCATTACTCTATTGGCTTTGCCTATTTCTACTTCGTAATACCCTTCAGGTACATCACCAGATTGAGATCTATACATACCTTTGTGCTCAAAGAACATGACAGGATTAGGATCTGCGAAGGCAGCGATTAATAATCCCTTAGCATCAGCTGGTGAGGAGGGATATACAACTTTGAGTCCTGGAGTATGGGTGAACCACGCTTCGTTAGTCTGTGAGTGGAACGGTCCAGCTCCCATACCACCTCCACATGGCATTCTCACAACAACATCTGCTGGATGCCCCCATCTATAGTGGATCTTAGCTAGGTTATTAACTATCTGATTAAAGCCACATGTCACAAAATCTGCAAATTGCATTTCTACCATAGACTTTATACCTTTCATACTAAGGCCTAAGCTTATACCTAAGATGGCACTCTCACATAGGGGGGTATTACGGACACGTTCTTTGCCGTATTCTTCTACAAAGCCATCTGTGATTTTGAATACACCTCCATATTCTGCGATATCTTGTCCCATTAAGACGGTCTTATTCCATTTCTTCATAGCGACATGGAGTCCATCAGTTATTGCATCTATAAATCGTATATTTTTTACTTCTTTAGAAGGAGCCATTATACTTTCTGTATCCTTGGATGCATAGATGTCTCTAACCTCTTTGTCTTCTGATACTTCTAATTCGGGAAGGGCATAAGCGATGGCGAGCTCATTTACGATTTCTTTCTTTATAGATTTTGTTATTTCTTTTATCTCTTTTTCTGTTATTACTTTTTCTTCTATCAAGTACGTTTCATAATTATCTATAGGGTCGAGTTTTTCCCAACTTTCCATAAGGTCCTTAGGGACGTATTTTACACCTGAAGCTTCTTCATGTCCACGTCTTCTGAATGTCTTAAACTCTAAGAGTATAGGGGCTGGTTTTTTTCTTATCTTCTTAGCAAGTTTGGATAGGGTCGTATATACTTCTAAGATGTTATTACCATCTATGATGTGGCTTTCTATACCATATCCTTTTCCTCTATCAGCAAGGTGTACGCATGCATATTGCTCTGATGTCGGAGTGGATAATCCGTAGCCGTTATTCTCTATTGCGAAGATAACCGGGAGGTTCCATACAGAGGCAACATTAAGCGCCTCGTGGAAGTCACCTTCTGATGTACCACCTTCGCCCGTAAATGCTATCGAGATATTAGCTTCATTATTGAGCTTGTGAGCGAGTGCAATGCCTCCGGCCAGAGATAATTGTGGTCCCAGGTGAGATATCATACCCCATATATTATACTCCTTAGTGCCAAAATGAAATGACCTATCTCTTCCATTAGTAAATCCTGCCGGCTTACCTTGCCACTGCGCAAATAGTCTTGATAACGGAACTTCTCTTGTGGTGAATACGCCTAAGTTTCTGTGCATAGGAAATATCCATTCTTCATCCTTCATCACTGAAGTACAACCTACAGATACCGCTTCCTGGCCTATTCCGGAGAACCATTTAGAGATTTTGCCCTGCCTTAGTAGTGATAACATTTTTTCCTCGATGAGTCGAGGTTTGAGCATCGCAGTGTAGAGTTCCTTGAGCTTCTTATCGCTGAGTCCTTTCCTATCGTAAGAAATATTGCTTTGCTTACTTGTTGTTACTGACATTAATTGTCTTGATTATTATGAGTCGCAAGTTAACAAATTATGAAATGCAATGTATTGATATGTGTCGCTATTGCCCGTTAAACCCTATGAGGGTATTCATATGCCGACATTAGATTGAATGAGTGCTATTTGTTATTTTTTATAAATTGCATCATGATAAAGAATATAATATTTGACCTGGGTGGAGTCCTTATTGATTGGGATCCGAAGTATGTCTATAGAACGATATTTAAGACAGAAGAAGAAGTCGATTGGTTTCTTAATAATATCACAACTATGGAGTGGAATGTAGAGCAAGATGGTGGTAGGACTATCGCAGAAGCTAATGAGATTCTTATAGCTCAGTATCCAGAGCATGCAGATAACATTAAGATATATTACGATAGGTGGGAGGAGATGTTAGGCGGACCGATAGAGGAGAATGTAGCCCTATTTAAAGAACTCAAAGATTCAGAAAAATATAAGATGGTAGCTCTTACTAACTGGAGTGCTGAGACATTTCCTGTAGCTATAGATCGTTATGGCTTTCTTGGTTGGTTTGACGGGATTGTAGTCTCAGGAGTAGAGAAATGTAAAAAACCAGATAGAAAAATATATGATATCATTCTTGATAGATATGACCTTGTTCCTTCTGAGAGTGTATTTATAGATGATAATAAAGACAATATATTAGCAGCTCAAAAATTAGGAATAAAAACGGTGCATTGTCAGACTCCAGAGCAGGTCAGAAATGACTTAGGACTAATACTGGAATCATAATAGTTATAATACATATACACCGATTATAAGTATAAGGTACTTCTATAGTGTGTTCTTGTCGGCATAAGTCGACTAAGTAGTTTTTCATAATACTTGAATAATAAAAAGGAAACTTCTAAGTTTAATTAAAAGAAGGCTGCCTAACTTCTTAGGCAACCTCCGATAGTAAAGCTGATTATCAGCACTGTAGCCGGATCATCTCAAGTGATTCGGCTTTTTGCATGCTGACGCTCAGTAGGCATAGATCTTTAGGTTCTTAGAAAGTAATATTATAAATAAGGAGAGGATGCAGGAGCTGAACTGCTCAAGTAGTTGAATATAGTAACTGCATAGTAATCTAAGGTGAGATATTAACTGCATAACTCATTTGTATTTAAATATTGCTTGTAATGTTATACCGGCCAAGGTATAGTAGTCCTGTTATATAATTCAACTGATTATTTATTTCTTTATTGTAGATCTAAGGAAATAAAAAATTAAAATCTCTGAGTATTAAAGTAGGTAAGAATAACTTATTCTCTATGTACGATCATTTATTTTATTCTTAAGATACTTGAGAGAATAAATGATAAAGATCATAACTAAAATTATAGTGATAAGAAATTTAATTTTCCTTGAAGCCTTGTCATTTTTTGTTATCCTTTCTGGCTCTTTGTCAGTGCTCGTATAGAAAGACATTGAGTCAGTGACGATACGCTTTTCGTTATCATCAAATATATTTTGATCCAAACTTACTGTGGAGGGGCTATTTTTGTTACCCAACTCTGTGAGAAGAATATTTTGGCGGTTATTGGTTATTGTATTATTTCTTATCACCGCTTCCGTCTTTTGCATAAGGTGGATACCTGCATAAGTCTGAGATATATGATTGTTTTCTATAATGATCTGTGAGGAATGTCCCTGGGCGGTATGTCCTATCTCTATGCCTTTGTCGCTTATAGAGGATATATTATTGTGAGTAATGGTTATGCCTCGGCAAGCGTTGAGATCTATGCCGTCCTCTGTAGCATTCGTAATTATGTTGTTAGATATAAGTCCATCTGTACATTGTATAAACTCTATAGCATCTGGTGTTTTTGAAGTATGACAATTCTTTATGATGGGCGATGACATGTTATGACATAGGAAACCTTCTCCTGTATTATTACCTTCTATACTACAATTATCTATAAGTAAGCTGCCTCCATGATTAGATGATATAGATTGATTCCACTCGAGATCTCTGGAGTTGGTATAGACACAGTTTTTATAGATTGTGTGACAATCTAATGTATAGATACTCCCATTGGTTATATGTACATGAT
>CALLAG010000324.1 GCA_938002705.1 uncultured Saprospiraceae bacterium
ATATCATAAGTTGTCTTGCCATCTTGGGTACCTTTGTACCGCTGCACCGTAATAGGTTTTGGCTGATAAGGACTCAGAGTAATATCAAGGCTTACTACCTTATACTTAACCTTGTGCTGATTGTACTATTGCTGTCGCAGAACGTTCTTACGATTTTTGATTTTGTGTTATTGGCTTTACTGAGTATGGGGCTTATTTTTTGTCTGAAAGTTATATGGCCATATACGGTATTAGCTCCTAAGTCAGTAGAGGATTCTACTTCTAAAAATTCTGATAGACATCTTAATATACTCATATATAATGTACTACAGAAGAATGAAAAGCATCAGAAGTTTGTAGACTTAGTCAGAGAGGTCGATCCTGATATTTTCTTGATGATAGAGGTAGATGATAAGTGGTATACTTCAGTGAGGCCTTTGGAAGCTGACTACCCACATGTCATCAAAGAGTTAAGGGATAATACTTACGGTATTGCGATGATGAGTCGCATCCCATACATCAGTGCAGAGGTTAAGCATATAGTCAAAGAAGAAGTCCCAAGCCTCGATGTACTTATAGAATATGAGCGTAAAAAAATCCGTATCACAAGCTTGCACCCAGAACCGCCTATACCTGGAGAAGTACTTACTTCAGCCCCCAAGGATCTGGAATTATTGAAGACAGCATATTACCTCAGGGATAATAAGCTTAGTGATCTGGACATTGTTATCGGTGATCTGAATGATGTCGGTTGGAGTAAGAACTCTAATAATTTCAAAGAGATATCTGGACTCAAAGATCCGAGAGAGGGTAGAGGCTTCTATTCGACTTTTCCCACATACTTACCTATCAGAATTCCTATCGATCATGTATTCTGCAGTAGTGAGTTAAAGCTTGTCAGTTTTAAGACTCTTAAGAATATAGGTTCTGATCACTTTCCCGTGTCTGTGATATTTGAAGTAGGGGAGTAAGAAAGAATAATATTGAAAAAATTGAGTGTGAGATTTGCAACACTAATAGTACTAAAACACCTTATGCAACACGCCACCGCTTATACTAACAATAGCCGCTAATGCTAATGCCCACCAAAAATTCTTAACTCTAAATCCTGGCAAGAACCAATCTGCAACTTGTATAAGTATGGCATTAAGTAACCAGTGGAATATACCTAATGAAAGAATGCCTAAGGTGACTATTCTTAGAAAGTTACCCAATGTAAAATCTAATACGCCCACTACGATGGCGACGATGATGCACTGCAGAGCATTTTTCATCTCTACTCCAGAAAGTAATAAGCCTCCTATGTAGAAGGCGATACTTGCGACTAATATATTTACAATCATATTTTATTATTTTTAGATACCGACTTTGTCGAGTGCTTTCTCGATGACATTGTTACTTATATTAGAGACTGATAATTTGTCAGACTCTACTTGTAGTCTAAAGTAGTCAATAAATGCATCAATACCAATATCCTCGGCAGAACCCCCTGCTCTGAAATGAGCATCAAAAACTTCCCCTACAACCGTAGTCAAGAATCCACTAATAGTAGCTTTAATTATAGACTCTCCGAATACTTTCTCGATATTGGTACTGACAGCTAATGAGCTAGCTGCTTCAGAAATGAGTTTGGACATAATAGAGGAGACGACTGAGCAGATAAGAACTTTACCTTCTTGGTTAATTTCTACATTGTAGGACTTGGCTATTTTTCTTACCATATCCATCTGTATATATACGACTCCGGCAACATCGATCACAGGTATAGGGAGTGCTGCTACTGTTGATGCCTTAGCAGTGGCGCTGTCTATAATTTTCTTCTGATGAGATCCGATTCTCTTTTCTGGATTAGCTACCGTAGTATTGTTAGCTTCGTTTGGTGTATTCATATCATATATACTCTTTTTAGAATTTTAATGTTCGTTATAAGAATATACTCTATGTAGACTAAGTCATAGATTAAGCTACATAGGGAATATCTGAGGAGCAAGTAGTGAGGAGATGATCCATAATGAAAAAGAAAGTATACCACCCACAATGAGGAAATCTTTAAACTTATAAATGCCCATACCATATACGATAGTATTAGTCTGATAACCTATAGGAGTAAAGAAACTGAAGTTAGCAGCCAGCATAATAACGACTATAAATGGTAGGGGAGAGAGGCTTAGTCCTGTAGCCAAAGATATCGCGATAGGTGTAAATATGATAGCCGTAGCATTATTAGATATAACACTGCTCACAAGCATAGTGGTCAGAAATAGTAAACTTAATATGAGGCTTGGGCTTAGGTGCTGAAATGCGATAAGTAGATTGTCACTGATATAACTGTCAGCACTTACATTACTCATGGCGGCTCCTATAGGCAGTAGGCCAGCAAGTAGAAATATTATCTGCCAGTTAATAGAATCATAGGCGGCTTCTAATGTAATGCAGCGACTGATTACAAGTAAGCACACACCTACCAGTGCACTCGTAAGTATAGAATAGAATCCTGAAGCTGCAAGTACTATGACTAACAAGAGGATAGCCAGAGATAGAAATTTTCTAAATTTCTCCTTCTTGGGCTGATTCATATGATTGAGGATTTTGTCGCCCCGACTCATAAGCCAGTTGTCATTATCGTTATCATCTAGTTCTATGAGTAGTCTGTCGGCGATTTCTATTCTTTCATTACTTTTATTTTCATTGATTATATTCTTGTTAGCATTTATAAGATTTCTGTGTTTTTTTAGTGCTATAGGTAGTGCTCCGTCTACATCATTAGAGCTGAGATCAGATAGTTTTTTGCCTAGAAGATTGGATCCTGGTAAGACCAGATATTCTACTATTTCGCCTGTATAGTTTTTGTCATCATCTATATTAGATTCTGAGATGAGTTCGTAGTTGTCGTCGGTTTTCATATTGAGAATCTTATCTACATCAGCACTGATGACAAGCTCATCATTTTCTTTAAATTTCTGCCAGTAACTTGGGTACTTTATAGTTCGATTACCTCTTTTGATCTGTAAGAGTTTCGTGTTGTTGTCCTTGTAGATGTCTGTATCTCGGAATGTCTTACCTATGATCTTATTGGCGGGCAGTATCCTTAGTAGCGTGATGTATCTGGGAAATTGTTCTTTGCTGAAAGTCTTACCCCTATTAGTGAGTAAGAGGTAAGATAATATCGATGTAATAACAATACCTATAATGAGTAAGATGACAGATAATGGTGTAACGGTAAAAAAGCCAATCGTATTTATTCCAGATTTGATAGCTATCTGATTAACGATAAGATTAGTACTTGTTCCCATAAGTGTACAGCTACCACCTAAGATTCCAGCGAATGAGATCGGGATCATATACTTAGCAATATCTATATTATGTCTCTGTGCTAGGGTTGGTACTATTTTGACAAATAATATGACCACCGCCGTTGTACTTATAAATGCTGAAAACCCTCCCACTAAGATCATTATGCATGGGATAGATATAAGTATGGGAAGTTTAAATAAAGGAATCATAAGCTCTGCAAACAGGCCTATGGTTCCATTCTGCTCTAAGGCTGCAGTTATTATCATAAGACAAAGAATAGTAATAACCGCTGGATTGCTAAAGCCAGATATCGCCTCCTCTGGTGTGACTAATCCACACACAAGTAGTGATACCATGACTAAGAATGCGACCTTATCTACAGTAAAGACCTCAGTGATAAAAAGTACCGTAGATACCGCGAGAATAACAAATAATATAGCAATCTGTATTGTCAATATTCTATTGTTTAGCTTTCTGTATTTACTTTTTTTTAAATCATAAATGAGTATGATAGTATATCGCCATTTTATAAAATATACCTCAATATCTGAGTATTTGGTGAATACACGATACGTAACTAATATAGGTAGAATTATGTTCTCTTTGATTATACGGGTATCAATCTGAGGGACAAGAATCTTAGGTGATATATAATAATTATCCTATCTTCCGATAAAAATTATAAGATATAATGAGTCCATTAGTAAAGCAGTATTTGAAGTTTTTTTTGTTGTTCGGAGGCAGCTACGGTTTTATAATGTACCTCATGGATACCTTTACAGGAGAGACAGGTAGTGTCATGAAATATTTGTTTCTGGCTTGTTTTTTTGGGGCTGCTATGTCCTTGACATTGGTGACCTACCATAAGTACAGACTTAGGAAAGATGGCGTGGGTGATCTGAATGATAGCAATATGAAGGTCAGTCAGTCTAAGAAGCTTGTGTCAAAATTATCCATAGATGAGATCGCCTCAAAATTGAGAACCGATTCCGAAATAGCTAATATGGGAATCACAAAAGCAGATGATAGCATAATCATAAAAACGGGTATGACATGGAGGTCATGGGGAGAAGTCATCAAGATCACTATCAATCCAACTTCATATCAAAATGGAAACGAATATGCTATCCAAAGTTCTCCAAAACTTAAGACTACATTAATTGATTATGGTAAGAATCTGCATAATGTAAATAGGATCTACGAGTTGATAAGTAAAGAATAATCGTGAATTAAAGTTTTTCAAGCATCATATAGCTCATGTTATTACATTTGTCTAACATACGATTCATATGAAGCTCAATTTTCAAGATATCCAGAGATTAGATAAGTATTACCGTACTAATCTTATAACCAAAATCTCAGGATTACGTACACCTTTCCTTATCGGGACGATGAATGAAAAAGGAAAGTCCAATCTTGCAATATTTAATTCTGTAGTGCATATAGGGGCTAATCCGCCATGTCTTGGTTTTATAATGAGACCTCTTACCGTAAGAAGGGATACTTATGATAACATTATTACAAGTCGACATTTTACCATTAATCAAGTCAATCAAGATATAGTCACTAAAGCACACCAAACTTCGGCAAAGTATCCTTCAGATATTTCGGAGTTTGATGAGTGTGGATTTACAGAGTCTTACATTGATGCTTACCCAGCGCCGTATGTAGCTGAGAGTCAGATTAAGATAGGAATGTCATATCTCGAAGAACACCACATCACTGTCAATGATACAATCATGATTATAGGTCAGATAGAACATATTATAGTACCAGAAGATAGCGTAGATGAATATGGTAATATCAACCATGTCGACCTCAAGACATCTGTCGTTTCAGGGTTAGATAGTTATCATACCGTCCGTGAAGATGTTAAGTTGGAATATGCACGGGTGGTCTGATGTAATATGCAGATAACTTAATTGTCATAATGAAATTATTCTAAGGTAAAATCTGTTATATTTATGCATAAAATCTTCTCGGAAATGACTGCAAAAACTAAAAGTGTAAATAAAAGATTGATTAAATCTGCAACTTCTAACGAAAAGAGAGTTCATATTACTCCGCGGGCCTCTGGATGGGCAGTGAGAAGAGAAGGCAATATGGCAGCTTCAAAAGTTGTTTCAACACAAAAAGAAGCAGTTAGTTTGGCCAAGGTTTGGGTGTCGAACGGCACAGCCTCAAAAGTTATTGTACATTCAAAAAGTGGAAAATTTAGAGTTGCAAAATAATGGCATATTCTAATAATGTTTTCATCAATTGTCCTTTCGATGATGATTATTATCCTCTTCTAAAACCAATAATATTTACAGTTTTATACTGTGGATTGACTCCACAAATATCGGAAACCAAAGACGGAGACGATATACGAATTAGAAATATTCAGAGCCTTATCGAAACTTCGAAATATAGTATCCATGATATTTCGAGAATTGAGCCCAAAACAAAGTTTGATTTACCAAGATTCAATATGCCTTTTGAATTAGGAATGGATTTAGGTTGCAAGAGGTATTCATTGAAAGACAAGAAGTGTTTGATCTTGGAGAAGCAACTTCATAGATTCAAGAAAGTAATGTCTGATATCGCAGGGCAAGATATCTCCAATCATGAAAATGATCCTTTGTTGATAACCAAAGCGGTCAGAAATTGGATATACAAAATTAGAAATTCCAAGAATAAACCTGCTTCTTCAAATACCATCTGGGACTTATATAACGAATTTCTTTTTGATTTTGATAAGGACATGAGGGCAGAAAAATTAAATCCTAATGTGATTTGGGAGATTCCATTCTCAGAACTTATAGATTTAAATAAGAACTGGATTAAAGCGAAAAAGAAAGGAAAGAAATAACTCTATTAAAAATGGTTATGAACTTGATTATACTTTCAAATAGAAAATTGGAAAATATAATATTTCGTTTAAATTAAACTCCACCTAAACATTTCTTGATTTCAGCAGTTTAGATATGCTTACGTGGGCACGAGGTTATAGAGTATAAAATAACTGAGTCCTAAAATAGCAAAGTGCCGAAGCAAAAAATAAATATCGTCTGGCTCAAAAGGGATATCAGAACCCAAGATCATTTGCCCCTAAGGCAAGCTGAGCTATCCGGTATTCCTTATCTGATTATCTATTGTTTTGAGCCTACATTAATTTCTTATCCTGATACTTCGGTCAGACATCTACAGTTTATTTATAATTCCTTAATCTCAACTAATAATAAGTTAGCAGATTACGACAGGCATATAAATATATGCTATGCAGAATCATCGATTGTTTTCTCTGACCTGATCAGAGTATATGATGTACAACAAGTATTCTCTTACAAAGAGAGCGGAACGGAGATAACATGGCATAGAGATCGTATCATCTCAAAGTTACTTAGACAACATCAAGTCAGGTGGAATCAGTATAACAAAGATGGTGTCATCAGAGGGATAAAGAATCGTCAGAATTGGGATAAGAACTGGTACGTCGTCATGTCTAAACCTCCCATACATAATGCATATACTCATGATAATTCTAAGTTGCAATCTCATACTGAATTTCCATTGCCAGAGGATCTGCTTGAGCAGTTAGTTAGCTATCCTAAGCAATATCAGCCAGCTGGAGAAGAGAATGCATGGAAATATCTCAGATCATTTACTTATGATAGGGGAAGGAATTATCACAGGCATATCTCTAAGCCTACGGAGAGTAGATTGTCTTGCGGAAGAATATCTCCTTATCTCGCATGGGGCAATATAAGTGTCAAGCAAGCCTATCAGCATATAAAGACACATAAGCATTATGTTAGTAACAAACGTGCCTTTACAGGCATCATGACAAGGCTTAAGTGGCATTGTCATTTCATACAGAAGTTCGAAGTAGAGTGCAGATACGAGACGGCATGTATTAATAGAGGTTATGAGGATCTTGGGTTTACTAATGATGATACTTATCTGACGGCATGGAAAAAAGGATTGACGGGATATCCACTTGTAGATGCATGTATGAGGTGCCTTACTCATACAGGGTGGATTAATTTTAGAATGAGAGCCATGTTGGTTTCTTTTCTATGCCATCATTTAGATCAAGATTGGCGCCGAGGCGTCTATCATATAGCTCAGCTTTTCCTTGATTATGAGCCAGGCATCCACTATCCACAATTTCAGATGCAGGCAGGTACGACAGGAGTTAATACGGTACGGATATATAATGTCGTCAAGCAATCTCAGGATCATGACATAGAGGGTGTATTTATAAAAAAATGGGTGCCAGAATTAAGAAATGTCCCTAAGGAATTTATCCACGAACCATGGACGATGACTTATATGGATCAGAAATTATTAGGAGTAACATTAGGAGAAGATTATCCTATGCCTATCGTAGATCTACAGACAAGTGCAAGGGCAGCTCGTGAGAAAATATATGGTCATAGAAAAGATAGTAAAGTTAGAAAAGAAAGAGTCCGAATATTAGAAACGCATACTCGACGTAGACCTAATCAGCGAGACAGTTAATAATGAAAGCGAAAAAGAAAAGAGACTTGCCATCAAAAATCTGTCCTGTATGTAACAGACCATTCTCATGGCGTAAGAAATGGTCAGCCGTATGGGACGATGTAAAATATTGTAGTGAAAAGTGCCGAAGAAATAAAAGAAATGAAAAAGAAAGTTAACTTAATATTCCCTCATCAATTATTAGAAAAGCATGAGATGTACTCTAATGGTAATCCGATATATCTTATCGAAGAACACCTCTTTTTTCGTGAGTTTAATTTTCATAAAACTAAGATCGCTTTCCACAGAGCGTCTATGAAGCAGCATGAAGAACTTCTCAAGTCAAAAGACAAGAAGGTTATCTATATTGCCTCGACGCAAAAAGATTCTGATATACGGAGTCTACTCAATAGTCTA
>CALLAG010000325.1 GCA_938002705.1 uncultured Saprospiraceae bacterium
CCAGAATCAGGTATCCCAGCGAGAGAAAATCTTAATGAAACGGTATTCTTCTATCCAGATGTTATTTCTGAAAATGGAACTGCTAAGATCTCATTTACAATGAATGAAGCTCTGACGACATGGAAGCTACGGATGATGGCACACACTAAGGATCTAAAGATTGGTTACTTAGAAAAGTCTCTAATCACTCAGAAAAGCTTGATGATAGAGCCTCATCTTCCGAGATATGTCAGACAAGGTGATGAGATGGTTATAAATGCTAAAGTGACTAATCTCAGTGAAGAAGAAATGAATGTGGGTAATCAGTTATTCATCAGTGATGCGATTACTGATGAGGAATTGAATACGACCTTCGAAGTGAATAGCGTAAATGATGAAGTTAGATTAGCTGCTGGAGAAAGTAAGACAGTTGAGTTTTCAGTCATTATCCCTGATGATTTTTCTTCAGCTATTATTATCAAGATGATAGCTGATGGAGGAAAGTATAAGGATGGCGAACAATCAATTATACCAGTTCTAAGTAATAGAAAATTGGTGACGGAGAGTACTGTATTCCATATCCCATCTGATAGCGAGACCGAGTTTACAGTAACACCATTATTGAAAATTAACGAATCTAAAACTTTAGATCCATATAACTATAGCATAGAGGTCAGCTCTAATCCCGCATGGATAATTGCTAAGAGTATCCCATATCTTTTAGATGCAGATATGACTTCTACTGATAATTTATTTGGTTCGTTATACGGTACGCTATTAGGGAGACATTTAGTAGACGGTAATCCTGATATCAAGAAAGTGATAAAGGTATGGGATCAGACTAATGCTCATGAGAGTGCACTTAATAAAAATGCAGACCTGAAGATATCAGGCATAGAACTGACACCATGGTTACGAGATGCACAATCTGAAGAATACAATATGAAGAGATTGTCATTTCTGATAGATGATAATAATGTTAATCAAGCTATAGAGAACTTACAGAAGAAGCTACGAAAGAGGCAGTTGTCTAACGGTGGTTTTGTGTGGACAAGTGGAGGCCGTGATCATTGGTATATCACTCAGCAAATATTAGAAGGTATCGGACATCTGCGCAAGCTTGGTATCGATATAGAAGTATTAGACCAAGAAATGATAGCACGAGCTCATCGGTATATTGATGATAGGTTTATGGAGTATCATAAGAAGACCAAAAACAAGAATAGCAAATACATAGATCAGACTGTTATACATTATCTATATACTAAGAGTTTCTTCTCAGAAGTAATGTCGAGTAATGAGGTAATGAAAGCTCAAGCGTATTATTGGGATATCATAGATGAAGCATGGAAATCTCAGAACACATATA
The DNA here is from genome assembly GCA_938002705.1 of uncultured Saprospiraceae bacterium. Lineage (GTDB taxonomy): Bacteria > Bacteroidota > Bacteroidia > Chitinophagales > Saprospiraceae > RFSX01. The sequence goes on from CALLAG010000325.1 coordinate 1,349, forward strand.
TGCAAGGTATGATATGTCTTACAGCTCACAAGCATGGTAAGACGGTATTGTCGGATGCGATATACAATTCACTTAATGAGAGAATGGTTGTGGATGATGAGATAGGAAACTACTGGAATGATATGGCTGGTTACTACTGGTATAATCCAAGTATTGAGAAGCAGGCATTGATGATAGAGCTATATGAAGATAAGGATGCACCACAAGAAGTCATAGATGGTCTCAAGTTATGGTTACTAAAAAATAAGCAGACGAATGCATGGAAGACGAGTAAAGCTACAGCTGCTGCTGTCTATGCTTTCATGATAGGTTCTGATGATTGGTTAAGTGGTAGTGTTGCTGTGGAGGTCTTTCTACCTAAGATGGGTGATAAGGTACAGTTCGACAATGTAGAATATGCTACGGGCTATGGCAGAACAGATTACACAGCATCCGAAATCAAATCAGATATGTCAGATGTAAAAATCAAAAACACTAATAACCATATAGCTTGGGGAGCTGCATACTTCCAGTACTGGGAAGATCTCGATGTCATTACGTCTTATAAGGGTACCCCTCTGAAGTTGTCCAAGCAAGTCTATAAGGTAGGTCTTGATGATAATGGAGAAGTCTTGGATAAGATTACAGATCAGGACGGAATTAATGTCGGTGATAAACTAAGAATTAGGATAGAGCTATCTGTAGATAGACCTATGGAGTTTATCCAGATGAGAGATATGAGAAGCAGCGGCATAGAGCCTTATAATGTACTCAGTCAGTATAAGTGGCAGGATGGATTAGGCTATTACGAGAGTACTAAGGATGTTGCAACATACTTCTATTTTGATTATTTGCCGAAAGGCGATTTTGTCTTTGAGTATGATGTATACGCATCTCATCAAGGTCAATACTCTAATGGGATAACAGAAATACAGTCTATGTATGCACCTGAGTTTTCAAGTCATTCTGAAGGTGTATCTATAACTGTGGAATAGGGGGTTATCTTATGTTTGGATTGCGAAGAGAGGTGAAACACCTTCTTCTCGTTGATTGCTTAAAGCTGAGTCTAACCCATCCCTTTTCTTCCGTTTACACGGAATTCATTTCCCTTCCCTCTAGATGGAAGGGAGAGTGCTGATTCATTCTTACATGTATCTAATAATCCCGAAGGGATGGAATGATTGTAGTAATTGTAATTATAGCTATAATAAACCTCGAAGAGGTGACATGATAATTGTAATAAAAGAATCTTTTTGAAATCAATGATACTCAATGATTGCTCAAAGCTAAGGTCTATGATTTCTCTTGGCTTAAGTCGAACCCATCCCTTTTCTTCCGTTTATACGGAATTCATTTCCCTTCCCTCGTAGATGGAAGGGAGAGTTCTGATTCATTCCTACATGTATCTAATAATCCCGAAGGGATGAAATGATTATAGTGATTTCATCAACAAGATCTTCTTCTCATTGATTGCTCGAAGCGAAGGTCTCTTATTTCTCTGAGCTTAAGTCGAACCCATCCCTTTTCTTCCGTTTACACGGAATTCATTTCCCTTCCCTCGTAGATGGAAGGGAGAGTGCTGATTCATTCTTACATGTATCTAATAATCCCGA
>CALLAG010000326.1 GCA_938002705.1 uncultured Saprospiraceae bacterium
CCCTCATCAAGGAATAATGGTTCTCCTATTATGTTATATTCTGTTCCAGTAATTATTTCATTGACCTTATCAGAAATGATTTTTGACACAGCTTCTTGCATTGCTGAAGCTCCGTACATTTTGATGACCATACTTTTTGGAACCTTGCCTTTTCGGAAACCTTTGAGATGTGATTTTGCTTGTAGTGAGACAAGTTTGTTCTTGTACTCCTGGATATAATCTTCTTTTTCTACAGTTATAGTAAGCTCAGAGTGCAGTGCACCTAAATCATTTTTATCTATTTTCAAGGGAAGATTATTTTCTTTAATTAGGAAAAAAATGAGTGCGGGTGGAGGGACTCGAACCCCCAAGCCGTGAAGCACTAGATCCTAAGTCTAGCATGTCTACCAATTTCATCACACCCGCCTCAGGTAGTAAAGAATCGCAAAGATATATCTTTTTCTCGTATTCGTGCATACAGAATAACATAAACTGCACTTTCCATTTTTAAGATATATATTTACGGTGACAAGGGAAAATATATGCCCAAAGGAAAAGCAATAACGGAAAAGGAACTTCTTGAAATCGGCAAAGAATACAAATCTTTGTTTGCCAAGGTCAAGCAGAAATCTACGGACTTAGATAAGGAAAATCTTCAAAAGGCCTATGATCTGATCATTTCAGCTCATAAATACCAACGTAGGAAGTCTGGAGAACCCTATGTCTTCCACCCTATAGAAGTCGCGAGAATATGCCATGACGAGATAGGATTAGGAGCTACATCTGTAATAGCAGCTCTTCTGCATGATGTCGTAGAGGATACGGAAGTCACTCAGCAGGAGATTAATGAGATGTTTGGTGAGAAAATAAGCCTTATCGTAGATGGCCTAACTAAACTAGACGGTACTTATAATGTAGAAAATAAGCAAGCAGAGAATTTTAAGAAAGTCCTTAGTTCATTAGTTTTTGATGTAAGGGTGATCTTAATTAAGATGGCAGACAGACTGCATAACTTAAGGACTATCGGCGCTATGCCCCGTAATAAGCAGATCAGAATAGCAGCTGAGACATCATACATCTATGCCCCTCTTGCACATAGGTTAGGATTATACAATATCAGGATAGAGTTCAATGATATATGTATGAAGATCAATGATCCAGAGGCTTATAACGAAATCGCAAGGAAACTACAAACCACAGAATCTGACAGATCTGAATACATCAAGAACTTCATAGATCCTCTCAAAGACAAGCTTAACGAACTTGAGATAGACTACAGAGTCATAGGTAGACCTAAAGCCATATCCTCTATCGCTAATAAGATTGAGAAGAAACAAATCCCTTTTGAGCAGATTTATGATTTATTCGCCGTAAGGATAATTGCTGATATCGAAAAAGAGAGAGAAAAAAGCATCAGCTGGCAGATCTACTCTATAATAACAGATGTATATAAGCCTATTCCAGAAAGGCTCAAAGATTGGATAACTACACCTAAGAGCAATGGATACGAATCTCTACATACTACAGTTATAGGACCAAAGGGACGATACGTGGAAGTACAAGTGAGATCAGAAAGAATGGATGATATTGCAGAAAGAGGATTTGCTGCTCACTGGAAGTATAAAGGTGTCAAAGACAATAATAACGTCTACGACAAATGGCTTGACAATATTCGAGGACTATTAGATAATCAACATTCTGACGCTCTCGAGTTTGTCAATGACTTTAAGACGAACCTATTTATAAAAGAAGTATACGTCTTTACGCCTAATGGAGACATGAGAATGCTCCCCGAAGGGGCTACTGCTTTAGACTTTGCATTTGAGATACACTCTGATGTAGGCTACCATGCTACTGCTATCAAAGTAAATAATAAGCTAGTCCCTATGGGACACAAACTTAAGAATGGTGACCAAGTAAGTGTCGTCACTAATAAAAGTCAAAAACCCTCTGAGCATTGGCTTAAGCTTACTGTGACTGGCAAGGCCAGATCTAAGATAAGATCGGCTATGAAAGAGGAAAAACGTGAGAAAGGAGAGTTCGCCAAAGAAGCGCTTATGCGCAAACTCAAAAACAACAAACTCAGTTTCGAAGACAACATCGACTTCTTAGTGAAGCAGATGGGATATTCTAATAGACCTGATCTATACTTTGCATTGGCCACAGATGCTATCAAAATGCCAGATCTCAAAACATTTGAAGTAGAAAATGGCAAGCTCATCGGTCTTAAAGAAAAAGAAATCGATAAAGGGCATCAAGCACCGATAGACTCGCCTTCTAAACCGAGAAAAACTAAGAAACCACTTAAGACCAACATATTAGTAGATGGAGAACCTATAGATCAATATGATCATTCTCTCGCAAGATGTTGCACACCTGTCCAAGGTGATGATATATTCGGATATCTTACAGCCGGTAATGGGCTAAAAATTCATACGGTCAATTGTAAAAATGCGACTCACCTATTAGCTAACTTCAGCTATAGAGTTCTTAAGGCGGAGTGGTTAGGTGTGACGGGGACTAATTTTGCTGTAGACTTACGCATAGAGGGTGTAGACTCAGGACCTGGTGTGATACAGAACATATCTAATGAACTATCTAACAACTTAGGCGTCAATATTAGATCATTCAGTATAGAAGGTACAGAAGGTTACTTCGTAGGCAAAGTGGGCATCTTCGTATTGAATAAAGATCAATTATATATGGTCATTAATGCAATTAAGAAACTTGATGGCATCGCAAATGTTACTAGAATAAAAAAAGATGAATAGCCCTGAAGAGCATATCAACAAAATCATAGAAGAGGTCAAAAGCATTTTTACTAATTATTTAGAAAAAATGAATTATCGAAAGACTCCTGAGAGATACGCTATTCTCGAAGAAATCTATCGACGTAATGATCATTTTGATGCTGAAGCCCTATTCATACATATGAAAAACCAAAACTATAGGGTATCAAGAGCTACTGTATACAATACGCTGGAAGTCCTCGTCAACTGTGATCTCGTTACTAAACATCAGTTCGGCAAGAACCTTACGCAGTATGAAAAGTCTTATGGATTTAAGCAACATGACCACCTTATCTGTATTGATTGTGGTAACGTATTAGAATTCTGTGATCCACGGATACAGAATATCAAAGACATGATGGGTGATATCTTAAAATTTAACGTGACACATCATTCTCTTAATCTATATGGCAAATGCAATGGCGCCTGTGACAAGACAGTAGCAAGTAGTACTAATTGAGTGACTTAATGCCTCCTTTTTATATTAGGATAATATAATGCCATCGATGTTATTAACTTCTACTAAGAACCCTAAGTCCTCTTCATAGGTATAGGCGAATCATGCGGATCGCTTGCAGGAAAACCTAAAGTCTTATCTATCTCATCCAGTAATTCTTCTGTCAGAAAGTGTTCTAACATATCCGCTTCATCATGTATCTGATCTGATTTAAGACCCATCTGCCTTACTTGATATGTCTCCCATAATCTATGAGCC
>CALLAG010000327.1 GCA_938002705.1 uncultured Saprospiraceae bacterium
TATTATCACCTATCACCTTAAGGTTAGAACTGACATTCAAGTCCAGCTGCGCTTTCTTAATCTTATCATCATAGGCAAATACATTGACAGGTAATGAGAGTGACTCATTAGGTGCCAGTACTCTTGGTAGTGTCGTCATCAGCATCAGAGGATCTTTGACTTTTACATTCTTGTCTTTATGACCAAAGCTCTTTGCTGACTTAGCGATCACCATGACACGTAGTGCCCCTACATAATTGGGTATATCGACAGAGTGCATCTTCTTCTCTCCAGCTTCCAATAAGAATGGCCCCATAAATCTGACAACTGGCTTAAATCTATTCGCTTGTGCATTCTGTCCTGCTTCCAGATTAGCCCCATCACCACCTATGGAGATGATACTTTCTATCGCTCCGCCATGCCTATTCAATACATCATCGAATACATCCCAAGTCTTGACACCTAACGATTGCTTAGCGAAAAAAGAAGACCATGGATCAGGAGTTTTGAAATTCGTGATATCTAAAAGTCCTTCATCAACTAATGCCAGAGTATAGGCCATCTCCTTATTTTGTGATTCGCTTATCGTCACTTCTGCATTCTTATTTGGCCGGATGACATCGTCTATCGTAATGACTGGTTTAAGAACAGTATTCGGGTTGATGACACTTATAGCATTGACACCATAGAGTCTGATAGGTAGATCGTTATTCTTATCAGTACCTTGTAATAATGATATGTGCAAGTACACATTCGGGGTCATATCATCAGTAACAGGAATACTTACTTTAGTAATTTCTTTCTTGCCCGCTACCCAGAATGAGTTGATGACTTTATTATTATCCTCGACAGACACATAGATCTTAGATTGCTCATTAGAAGGTATAGACAAGTCTATATTCTCTCCTACATTATAAGCTGTCTTATCTGTTTCGAAATCTAATTTAGCGATCTCTCCTTCTGGCTTCTTGCTATAATTATATCGACTTGTGTAGAAAAGTGTTCCTGAGCAATGTCCTGATTCTACATCACAGACTCTGACTAAGTAACTATCATGACCTTGCAATTCTGGCACAAAACTAACTGCTCCAGAAGCATCCGTAACCAATTCCTTTTTCTCTACAGCGCCAAGATGATTGGTAGAATTAAATCTATACAGATTATTATCTGATCTATTATACCACCAGTTCCAGCTGGCCTTATAGACACCTACTGACAATTTCCTACCTTTAGCTGGTGTGCCATTCTTATCTACAGAGACAAATTTAATAGACTCATCTTCTTCTACATTCAGCACCTTACCACCCCACCGTGTTGTCGGTACTAATACACCTACATAATTACTGTATGGATTAATATTGATACCTGTATAGTCCTCGCTATAGTTACCAGACTTCTCATACACTCTTGTTCTGAATTGTGCATCAACAAGCCCTGGCGGCTGGAATTTTTTTCCAAAATTAATGGTCACTTTCTGCTCTCCATTGGCATCAAGATTACCTGAGTAGATACTCGACATATCACCAGACAACTTACGTGATGGATCTACGAAGTCATATTCTTTATATCCCTCGAAAGTTGTAGATCTGTTATTATACTTGATATCTACATCAGCCTTAAGTCCGCTTGCTGGCGCTCCATGCAGCCACTCAGACTTGAGTAGGAAGCTTTCTTTTTCAGTAACATCGATTTCTTCATTACTGAATTGTAGATCCACTTTTAATCTATTAGGTTTGATCGTTTCTACTTTTAATCTTTTGCTGTATTTATAATTACCGACTTCTATATCTGCCTTCCATAGCCCTGTAGGATCTGAAGACGATGTCGGTACTTGGAATACAAATATCCCACCTATATTATCCGCTGATACTTGATTATATTTAGTGTTGCCTTTGCTATCCTTAACAGTAATTTTGACAGGATGTGTATCTGCTATCGTCTTCTGATTATCTATAAGCATAAAGCTGAGGTGGAGTGTATCTCCAGGTCTCCACACACCTCTCTCACCATACAGGTAGCCTTGTATTCCTTCCTTAATCTCTATCCCACTTACATCAAACTCTGAAAGCGAATTGGCTTGATTATCTTGTAAATTAAGATAAGCATAATCACTACCATTATTGGCTATGATAAAATGAGGCGTTCTATCCGTCTGACAATTGATGACACCATTCTTATCTGTCGTCTTTTCTATAAGTAATTGCTTCTGCTTATCGAATAACTGAACCTTAGTATTACTGAGAGAAACTGCACTTCTGATATCCGTCGTCACGATATGTAATAAATTACCTTTTCCTTTCTTGACAATCATACCGAGGTTACTCGCAAGGATATTTCTATAGATGTATTTATCATTATCGTAATACTCATTGAAGCATGGATTAGTCCTATTATTGTAGTTATAGTTCCGATAGTAATTGTCGAAATCAAAAGCCGAAGTTCTATTGTCTACATTCTCACTTTCTACTGCACAAGTGTAATTGACATATGATTTTTTGAAGCCTAATCTTATTTGATATATCGCTCCAGATTGGATCTCCGTAAGCTTCTTGATATCGAGTGCATAGCGTGTCCATTCGTCGACATTACTTTTATCAGAAATACTTTTAAGTGGAATCTTTTCAGAATGTATAACTCTTCCTAGATAGTCTGTTGCTTGAGCACCGTCAATATTATAATACCTGAGTGACTCCTCTACATTATTCTGGAATACTTGAAATATCTCTACCTCCACAGTATCGATACTTATAGCCTCGAATGGAAATATAACCTGATCAGTATATGGTACGATATTACCCTTAGCAGAAGATCGTATAGCTGGTAGCGTATGAGCGAATAATAGATCTTCTCTCTGAGAGTCTTCCATCGGTACACCAGAACTATTCTTAATCTTATTACTAATATTAACTTTATGAACACCATATATCTTTGTGTTAAGATAGACATGTAACACATTGCTCACGGCTTTGTACTGATACGTTCCACCATAAGCTTCTATAGTCACTAAGCCATCATATTTCTGCTTAGCTAATGGATCAGAGAATACAACTTGGAAGTGTAGGTTATCATCATCTGACATACGAATATTAATCACTGAGAATTCATTGATCGATGGCACACTTCTGATTATACTGCTTCTAATACTGGCATTCATATCATCGACATCCCACGCTATCTGAAGTTGAGATTTTTTCTCCTTTTTAATTACAGGACCAGCTTTGATTGTGTAACTATCTTCTCCATTATAACTAAGTTCTATATCTCGCAATGAATTGCCGTCATGACGAATATCGAATATATCTAAGTAATTGTCTTTACTCAATTTTGCATTCGTTTCTATATTGATATACTGAAACAGATTTTCAGTATCAGCAAACTCTAACTTACTATCCTCGACTTTAAAATACATCTGATCGGTATGTATCTCAAAAACATATACTGGATCAGCAATATCCGATACACCGATAATCTGATCTAAGTGTACTGATATCTGATAACTCTTATCATACTCTAATCTCTCATCAGTCAGAAACTGAATCGTCTGATTATCGACCCATACAAATGAGCCATCGACATGAGGATATATCGTCACCGCCTTAGGATCGAGTGCCTGATTAATTTTGGATTCGTCAAATGCCATAGCTCGTAATCTTACGAATGGCATCTCTGTAGGCTTTATAAATTTATTAGAGTGACTGACTATATACTCTGATGCTTCTAAGTTAGTAATTGTAGACTTGGGTGCTTTCTTACAAC